>CAZDGY010000097.1:0-11814 GCA_964504685.1 uncultured Kofleriaceae bacterium
TCGGACATCGAGCACGAGACCGACACGATCACGCACCGCTGCGTCGAGGCGCTGCACAAGACGTTCATCACCCCGATCGATCGCGACTCGATCCACCGGCTGATCACGAAGATGGACGACGTGATGGACTACGTCGAAGCCGCCGCCGAGCGCATCGAGCTCTACGAGCTGACGACCATGACGAGCGACGTCCGCGACCTCGCCGACGTCCTGTACCGCTCGGCGTTGCAAGTCGAGCAGGCGGTGCGCGGCCTGCGCACGCTCAGCGATCCGCACGCGACGTTGAAGCTGTGCATCGACATCAATCGGCTCGAGAACGAAGCCGACGCGATCCTTCGCCGCTCGGTCGCGCGGTTGTTCAAAGAGGACAACAACGTGATCCACATCATCAAGTGGAAAGAGATCTACGAGAACCTCGAAGCCGCGAGCGATCGCTGCGAAGACGTCGCGAACATCATCGAGGGCGTGATCCTCGAGCACGCATAACCGATGGACGTCGGCACCGTCGTCATCGTCACCATCGCCCTCGCGTTGGTGTTCGACATCATCAACGGCTTTCACGATGCGGCGAACTCGATCGCGACGATCGTCTCGACTCGCGTGCTGTCGCCGCGCGCCGCCGTCGTATGGGCGGCGTCGTTCAACTTCCTCGCGCTGTGGATCTTCAAGCTGTCGGTCGCGAAGAAGATCGCGGACATCATCCTCGTCGATCCGAGCGACAGCGGCTTCGTGTTTGTCGTCAGTTGCGGATTGATCGGCGCGATCGCGTGGAATCTGTTCACGTGGTTGCTCGGCCTGCCGTCGTCGAGCTCGCACGCGCTGATCGGCGGGCTGTCGGGCGCCGGGCTGGCATTTCACGGCCCGAGCGTGCTGAACACCGACACGCTATACCCGGTGCTGGCCTTCATCGTGATCGCGCCGTTGATCGGGCTCGTGCTCGGCATGGTGCTGATGATCATCGTGTCGTGGGTGTTCCGCCGCGCACGACCGCGCACCGTCGACAAGACGTTCCGCCGCGGCCAGCTGCTCTCGGCGGCTGCGTACTCGCTCGGCCACGGCGGCAACGATGCGCAAAAGACGATCGGCGTGATCGCGCTCGTGTTGGTTGCGTCGCGGCACCTGACGAAGGCGGAGGTCGAAGCCGGCGATGTGCCGTCGTGGATCGTGTTCGCCTCGTACGGCTGTATGGCACTGGGCACCGCGGTCGGCGGCTGGCGGATCGTCAAGACGCTCGGCATGGGCATCACGTCGCTCAAGCCGGTGGGCGGATTCTGCGCAGAGGTCGCCGGCGCGATCACGCTGTTCGGCGCTACGACGCTGAAGATTCCGGTATCGACCACGCATACGATCACCGGCGCGATCGTCGGCGTCGGCTCGGTTCAGAAGCTACGTGGCATCCGCTGGGGCGTCGCGACCCGGATCGTTTGGGCCTGGGTCCTCACGATCCCGATGGCCGCGGTCGTCGGCGCCGGCACCCTGCTCGCCGCGCGCGCACTCGGCGCGTACTGACGCGGTCACGACGGTGTTGCACCACGGGCTGAGCCGGATCCGGGGCCCTGCGGCTCCTCGGACGCATGAAGAAGAACGCGCTCACCAAGCAGACGTCGCTCGGCAAGCAGCCCAGGCCGCTCATCGCTAAGGAGCTGGCTGACGTCGCCGGCGGCGCGGCGATCAAGGCGATCGGCCCGCGCTAACCGCGTTCTAGTTTCGGTTCGCCAACACCGGCCAACGACGTTCTCGGCCGAGCATCTCGAGAAACGAACCAACGAGGATCGGCTGCACGACGTCATCGACATGGATCGATTCGATGCCGCGTGGCCCGCGCGCGACTAGCGAGCCGGCCGGCATCGCGAGGAACAGCTCGAACAGCGGGACCCGCGCGATGACCGTCTCGATGCGGGTAGACAGCAGCTCGTCGGCATCGGCGTGATCGTGATCTTCGGCGCACACGACGCTCCATCCAGAATCGTCGCCGGTGGGTTCGTCACGAATAAATCCAACCGCGCTCGCGCTGTCAACGCGCTTGCACACGATCGCTCCCGCGCACGGCGCTGGATAATCAAGCCGCTCCAGCAGGCCGATGCTCTCGAGCGTGCAGCGCTGGCGATACATCGCGACGAGCGTGGTCCCGAAGCCGCGCTGCCAGTCGTCGGTGCCTGGCGCACATTCGAAAAACGTCAGACGATTGCCTGCAGTCGCGACGCGCAGCACTCCCGACCCGAACTGCGCATGCTGGCCGGGCTCGAACCGAGCGCCTTTGGCGACCCGGCCTTCCACGTATCGCACGACGAAGCTCGTCAACACATCGGGCACTCCGTCGACATCGAGCTCGAACTCGGGATGACCGAACGCCGAGCATCCTGTGGTCACGCGCAGCTTTGGAGCCATGGCGGAGTGGCCTACTACATTCCAGTCGGCCGCGCCCGTAACCTTTCGGTGTCAGACCCCCGATCCAGATTCGGGCCGTGGCCAAGCTCTACTTTCGCTACGGAACGATGGATTCAGCGAAGTCGATGAACCTGCTCGCGGTAGCGCACAACTATCGCAAGCAAGGCAAACGCGTGGTGATGATGAAGCCGCGGCTCGACACGCGGTTTGGCGCTGGCAAGATCTCGTCGCGCTCGGGGCTCGAGGCTGAAGCCGACGTCATGGTCGACGACGACACCGTGCTCGATCCGCGCGATTTCGCCGGCCTCGACTGCGTGCTCGTCGATGAAGCGCAGTTTCTATCGCCGAGCCTGATCGAGGATCTGAGGCGGATCACGGTCGATCCGGGCGTGCCAGTGATCTGCTACGGCCTGCGCACCGACTTCCGCACGAAGCTGTTCCCGGGCGCGCAACGGTTGATGGAGCTCGCCGACGGCATCGAAGAGGTCAAGGTGACCTGCCAGTACTGCCAAAAGAAGGCGATCTGCAACCTGCGATTCGTCAATGGCACGCCAACCGTCGTCGGCCCACAGATCCAGCTCGGCGCGGACGAGCATTACGCGCCCGTGTGCTGGGCGCACTACGACGAAGCGACGCGCGAGATCTCGGTCGAGGCGAGCGGCGCGACCGTCCGTCCGAGCTGACCTGGGGACGGTGTTCACTTTGTCAACCGCGGCGGCGTGCAGAGGCTTGTCGTCCCGAGCACTTAGCGGGGGACGGTGTTCACTTTGTCAACCGCCGCACCGTCTGAGCTGAGCCGCCAGAGGTCCGCGGTCCACGCCAGCTTGACGCGAGCGTTCGAGGCTCGATGCTGCGGCATCCTCGAGAGCGCCGGTCTTGGTCCACCGCATTCTTGAGAGCGCTGGCCTTGGTCCATGAGTCTGCGAGCAAGCGGCCACCGCGCGTCCCGGCTGACCGCAAGTTGACAATAGCGACAGCGTCCCCAGCGAAGCTGGGTGATTACCTGCCGTTAGCCAGAGGGGCACGCGGCGCAAGTTGACAATAGCGACAGCGTCCCTAATTGAGGTCAGCGCGCCGAGTTCTCCACTCATTAAACAGCGCAGGGAACCGCGGGTCGCGCTGCAGCGGCGAAAGGTCGGCGTCGGTCTCCATCTTTTCGGTGTGCTCGTATTCGTGCTCGATCGCTTTGGAGACTTGCTCGAGGGCTTTGTCGATCTGGCCGAGCGCGGCATAGGCGCACGCCGCCGAGTGATAGATGTACGGGTTCTCGGGGCCGAAGCGTTGGCCACCGCTCGCGAGATCGGCGGCGAGCTTGTAGTCGCCGAGCGCGTGCGCGTGAATACACGCGTTGTTCCAGGCCATGACGAGCGCGGTGCGCGCTTCGCCGGTGTCTTTTGCTGGCTCGGGCAACGCGATCACGCGGCGCAAGATCTGAAGCGCCTGCGGGCGATCGATGCCGAAGCTCGAGTTGTAGAGGTGGGGCACGAGCAGCACGTCGTTCGGCAGCTTCTCGAGGATAGCCGCGAGGTGCTCCGGGGCGTGGCGTGCGACTTGGCCGGCAAGATCGGCGAGCTCCTCCATCGTCGTGTCGCCAACCGCGGCGTCGTCGAGTAGCGAGAGCGCCGGGCCGACCTCGTCAGGGGCGTGCTCGGCGGCCTCGCCGATCACGAGCAACCGCACCGACTGCTTCGACGTACGCGCGAGCGCGATTGCCTCTTCGACCCGATCTTGGCGAATCAGCACGATCGCGAGGTAACCGGCAGCATCGCATGCCGGATCGAACGCGCGCGCGCGGCGCAGCAGGCGCTCGGCGATCGCTGCGGCGCTGGGATCATCCGGATCGTGCTCGAGCGCGACCTCGACGAGCATGCCGGCGAGCTCGCGCTTGCTCCACGCGCTTTGGCCGACCGCCCACGCGAGCGCCGCTTCTTCGCCTTGGCGACGAAACCGGTCCGCGAACGGATTGCCCGCAAGGACGAACGGCGCTTCGCCATCGCCGGACGCGTGCGATTTCGTAGCGTCGTCGACCGTGTCGAACCGCGCCCACGCGATCGGAATGATGTCGGACAGGCGCGCGATGATCCACAGCAAGAAGTGCACCTGGTCGGCGGACGTCGCCGGCACCGCGAAACGCTCGACCCACATCAGCGACGAGCGGTGGCGACGATCGTGAATCGCATCGGCGCGCGAGAACGGCTCGAACTCGTCGGCGCGCTCGTCTTGATAGACCGAGAGCCAGAGCGCGAAGAACGCGTTGATCACGGACTCTTCGCCGAGTAGCGCATCGCCCGATAGCTTCAACGCAACGCCGAAGCTCTCCCAGTCGTAGTCATCGATGATCTCGGGATAGCGCTCGATCGGAAACGTCACGGTGTGCTCGAACGGCGGAGTGCCGTTGCGCCAATGGCTCTCGAGCGCGACCGCTTCGACGATGTCGTCGTCGTCCTCGTCGTCCTCGTCGTCGTCGTCGGCATCGTCTTCGGTGGCCTCGGCGACCGCGGGGACCTCGGTATCCGCGGCGTCGGGATCCTCGTACAGCACCATCTCTTCCCAGCCCGTGCCCGGGCCGGGTGCGTCTGCGGGATCGACCGCTCGCGCTTGCGCTGCCGCGGCTTCGGCGGCTTCACCCGCGGTGAGCTCGAGCCACGCGACGCCATCGATCCCGGTCTCGACCTTTACGAGCCACACGCCCTCGAGCTCGAGCTCGGTGGCCGCTTGTTCGAGCGCCGCGCGCTGTTCGCCGAGCTCTCCGGCGGTCGGCGGCAACCACGGCGCGGCGTGCCATTGGCGCGGCGGCTCGGAGCCCGGATCGTCGACTTCGCTCGGCTCGGTCACGCTCGCGCTCGCGAGCAGCTGCCACAGTTGGCGTTGCTGCGCGGCGTCGAGAGGTCGCTTGCTGCGCGCGATCACGATGCCTCGCGCCAAGTCGCTGCGTCGCGGCTCGAGGCCGACGATCTCCATGCGTGCTACCAGCGTATCGCAAGCCGCCCGGCGCGGCAGCTCAGCACTCGATGATGTTGACCGCGAGCCCTCCGCGCGCGGTCTCCTTGTACTTGCTGCTCATGTCTGCGCCAGTACGCCACATCGTCTTGATCACCTTGTCGAGCGACACTTTGTGCGTGCCGTCGCCTTGGAGCGCCAATCGCGCCGCGTTGATCGCCTTGACCGCACCCATCGCGTTGCGCTCGATGCAAGGCACCTGGACGAGTCCGCCGATCGGATCGCAGGTCAGGCCGAGGTTGTGCTCCATCCCGATCTCCGCGGCGTTCTCGACTTGCGCCGGCGTGCCGCCCATCACTTCAGCGAGCGCTCCCGCCGCCATCGAGCACGCGACGCCGACCTCTCCCTGACAGCCGACCTCGGCGCCGCTGATCGACGCGTTCTTCTTGTACAGCGCGCCGATCGCGCCCGCCGTGAGCAGGAACCGCAGCGTGCCTTCGTCGTCGGCGTTCGGCACGAAGCGGCGGTAATACGTGATCACCGCGGGGATGATGCCGGCGGCGCCATTCGTCGGCGCGGTCACGACCCGGCCACCCGCCGCGTTCTCCTCGTTGACCGCGAGCGCGAACAGATTGACCCAGTCCATGATCGTGAGCGGATCGGCGGTGCCGTGATCGCTCTTGAGCTTGCGGTAGAGCTGCGCGGCGCGGCGCTTTACTTTGAGCCCGCCCGGCAAGATGCCTTCGCGTTCGCAGCCGCGCTTGACGCACGCATCCATCGCGGCCCACAGCGTGAGCAGCCGCCGCCGGACCTCCGCCTCGGGTTGCAGCGCGCCCGGCTCGCTACTCGCGGGGACGACCGCCTTTTCGTTCTCGAGCATCAGCGTCGAGATCGCCATGCCGTGCTCGGTCGACAGGCCCAACAGCTCCTCGGCGGAGTTGAACGGATACGGCACCGACAGCTGATCCGCGGGCACCGAGCCATCGGCCGGCGCACCGGCATGATCGACGACGAAGCCGCCACCCACCGAGTAGTAGATCCTCTCGACGATCACCCCGGTCGCGCCAAACGCGGTGAACCGCATGCCGTTCGAGTGCAGCGGCAGCTTTTCGCGACGATGAAACAGCAGGGCCTCGGGCACGAGCGTGACCTCGTGGCGGCCGAGCAGCTTGAGGCGGCGGCTAGACTCGACCGCAGCGATGCGGCGCTCGACCGCATCGATGTCCACCGTCGCCGGCTCGTCGCCCTCGAGGCCCAGGATGATCGCGCGATCGCTGCCGTGGCCTTTGCCGGTAAAGCCGAGGCTGCCGAACAGCTCGACCTTCACGCTCGTCACCGCTTCGAGCTGGCCATCGGCAGCGAGCCTCTCGGCAAAGCGCTTCGCGGCACGCATCGGCCCGACGGTATGCGAGCTCGATGGCCCGATGCCGATCTTGAAGATGTCGAAGACGGAGATGTGCACGAGCAGTGCCTCGATCGAGTGTAGCTCGTTTAGCGCGCGTGGCTGCGAGCTACGGCGGCGGCGGATCGGCCGGCGGTAGCGGAATCGCGGCGGGCGCGGTCTGGGCCGGTTCGTCGGTCGCCACGTACTTCTTGTACATCTGGTCGAACACGCGCCAGCGTTCCGATGACGGATCGTCGGGCAGCTCGCCGAACGCGAAGCCGATGATGCGATCGTTGAGATTCGACAGCACGCGGACGCCATTGCGGTAGCGCGCGACATGCAAGCCGTCGAGGTCGAACGTGACCGCGGGCAGACCATAGGGCGTGAACGCGTTCGCGGTCGGATCGCCGAGGCTCACCGGTAGCGAGACCTTCTGCGCGTAGTACGTGCCGCCCATCCAACCGAATACGCGGATCGGTCCGCCGCTGCCGAAGTTGTCGACCAAGAACACGACCGACGTACCGTCGGGGAACGTCTGGCCGTGACACGGCCGGCCGGCGTAGACCATCGCGCGCAACGTGTGCTCGCTGTCGAGCGGATCGTCGTCGCACGGATGACTATAGGGCGCGCGCGCACCGACCTTCGAGCCGAACTCGTCGCCGAGCTCGAAGCCATCGAACGCGGGCAGCGGCTCCGGCTTCGGCGTCGAACCGTGCAAGCACGCCCCAAGTGCGACGACTGCGGCGACCGCGACGAGCAGCAGCGCGCAGCGCATCAGAACAAGATCCGCGTCTTGATGCTGGTCTCGAGCGATCCGACCGCGACCTTCACGTCGTTCGACACGTCGTGGTCGAGATCCATGATCAGATAGCCGATGTCGGCATCGGTCGACAGCAGCTGCGCGCGAATGTTCGCGTTGAGGTCGGACACGATCTTGTTGACGTCGCGCAAGACACCGGGAACGTTGCGGTGAATGTTGAGGATGCGGTGCGTGCCGGGCGTGATCGGCAGCTCGACCTGCGGGAAGTTGACCGAGCCGGTCGTCGTGCCTTGGTTGATGAACTTGAGCAACGCAGCCGAGACTTCGCGGCCGATCGCTTCTTGCGCCTCTTCGGTCGAACCGCCGATGTGCGGCGTGAGGATCACGTTCGGCAGGTTGCGCAGCGGCGATGCAAAGCCTTCGCTGTTGCTCTCCGGCTCGCTCGGGTAGACATCGACCGCCGCACCGCCGATGTGGCCGCCCTTGATCGCATCGGCGAGTGCTTCGATCACGACCACCGTGCCGCGACTCGCGTTGAGCAAGCATGCGCCCGGCTTCATCCGCGCGAGCTCGGCGGCGCCGATCATGTTCTTCGTCGACGGTGTTTCCGGAACGTGGAGCGTCACGAAGTCGGCTTCGGCGAGCAAGTCGTCGAGCTTTGCCATCGAGCGGTTGTTGCCCATCGGCAGCCGCGCGGCGACGTCAAAGAACATCACTCTCATGCCAAACGATTCGGCGAGCACGCCGACCTGGCTGCCGATGTGACCGTAGCCGACGATGCCGATCGTCTTGCCGCGCACTTCGTGGCTGCCGACCGCGACCTTTTTCCAGCGGCCCTCGTGAACTTCGCGCGAGCGATCGCCGAGATGGCGGGACAACATCACGATCTCGGCGAGGATCATCTCCGCGACCGATCGCGTGTTCGAGAACGGCGCGTTGAACACCGGTACACCGCGGCGGTTCGCGTGCAACAGCGCGACTTGGTTCGTGCCGATGCAGAACGCACCGACCGCGAGCAAGCGACGGGCTTCGTCGAGAACGCGCGGCGTGATCTGCGTCTTGCTGCGAATCCCGACGATGTGCGCGTCGCGGCAGCGCTCGACGAGCTCGGCCTCCGGCAGCGCGCCCGATGCGGTCTCGACATGGAAACCATCCGCCTTGAACGCCTCGGCGGCGACCGGGTGGATGTTCTCGAGCAAGACGATCTTGATCTCGGACTTCGGGTACGACGTCGCGGCCATTCGCGGCGAGCCTACCACTGGAAGTGTCCGGCAATGGATCTGCGTTGCGGGCCACCGAGGCCGGCGAAGGCGTCGTCGCTGAGCGAAGCTCGTGTGGGAGAGACCAGATTGACTTCGTCGCTCGCGGTCGCTGAACGCCGCTTCGGCTACAGTCCGCGCCATGGCGAAAGCGAAGACATCCGCGCCTAAGAAGGCGACGACCCCGCGCAAGAAGAAGGTCAAAGCCGAGCCCGCCTCGGTCGGGTTGACCGCGGACGAGCTGACGGCTGTCGCGCCGAGTGCCGACATCGGTAAGCTGCGCACGTTGCTCGAAGCCGCGGGCGGCAACGTGCTCGCGGTGTATCGCGAGCCGCTCGGTGGCCACTGGGTCGCGCTCGCAGCGCTGCCGATCGACAAGGTCAAGCCGACGCCCTACCAACGCGAGCTGTCGAAAGCGCACGCCGATCGCCTCGCGACCGTGATCCCGAAGGTCGGCCGGTTCCTCGATCCGGTGATCGCCGTACCCGACGGTGCCGGCGGGTTCATCACGCCGAACGGCATGCACCGGTTGACCGCGATGACCCAACTCGGCGCGAAGACGATCGTCGCGCTCGTCATGCCGGAGCCCGAGATCGCGTTCCGCATCCTCGCGCTCAACACCGAGAAGGCGCACAACCTCAAAGACAAGGCGCTCGAGGTCATCCGCATGGCGCGCGCGATCGCCGAGGCCGGTGGGCGGAGCGAAGCCGACGTCGCGTTCGAGCTCGAGCAGCCGTCGCTCGTGACGATCGGCGTGTGTTACGAGAAGAACCCGCGATTCTCGGGCGGCGCGTACAACTCGGTCGTCACGAAGTGCGAGTCGTTCTCGACCGAGCCGATGGCAAAGAGCTTGAAGCTGCGCGAGGCACACGCCGACAAGCTGCTCGAGCTCGACGAGCTGGTCGCCGCGGCAGTCGGCAAGCTCAAAGAGGCGGGCTGGACCAGCGGCTATCTCAAGCCGATCGTGGTGGCGCGCGTCAATCCGTTGCGGTTCGCGAAGCTCGGGCCGGACGAGCGCGCCGACTTCGACAAGACGCTCGACAAGATGATCGACGGCGCGAAGAAATTCGATGCATCGAAGGTCAAAGCGCAGGACGTCGCGATCGCAGCCGCGGTCGGCGGCGGCGAAGGTGAGTGACCAGGAAGCTACTTGTTCTTCACCGCGAACAACGCGTTCGTGTAGCCCGCCTCGGCCGCACCGTTGAGCGCGTTGATGATCGCGGCATACGTCAGGCTCTGATCGGCTTGGATAATGATCGTCGGATCGCTCGGCTTGTCGTGACCGGCGAGCAGGCCTGCCTTGACCGCAGCGGCGAGCCCCGCGTCGGCCGGCTTGCCGACAGCCTTGTCCCAGACCTTGACCTCGGTCTTCGTCATGATCACGACCGGCGCCTTCTTGAGGTCGGCGTCGGATGGCGCGGCCGAGCTGTTCGACGAAGAGCCGCCTGTCGCGTCGCCGAACGCGACGTCTTTGATCCCGAGCTTCGTGAGCAGGTCCATGACGCCGACGACGTCCTGATAGACCACGTCGGGAGTCGCCGTGAGCGTCGCGCTGAGCTTGCCCGGGCACTTCGCGACGACCGGCTTCAGCGCAGTGCCGAGAACGCTCTGGACCACCGGCTCGTCGCGCTTCGGTAGCGCCGCTTTACCGGTATCGAGATCGACGCTGCGACCGCGATCGGCCCCAGAGTACGCGACGTCAGTCGGCGTCATCTTGATCGTGAACGCGCAGTCCGATGGTTTCTCGGCTGGCGGCGGTGGCGGCGGCGGCTTCGGCGCCTCGGCCGGGGGCGTTTCGACTTTCGCGATCGGCGGCTGCGCAGGCTCCTCTTTCTTGCTCTTGCATCCGAACGGCGCGACCAACATGGCGATGCAGAGCAAACGGTTCATGGCGCAATGGTAGCCGATCTAGAAAAAGTAATAGTGCAGACCGGCGCCGCCCTCGAGCTGGCCTTTGATGCTCGCGCCGTCGGCGTCTTCGAGACCGAACGACAGGCCGCCGGTAAAGCTGAGCGCGACGTTCGCTGCGATGAACAACCGGATCTGGAAAGCCGGTTCGAGAAACACGCGGGTCGCGCGGCGCATCAGCGTGTTGTTGTCGACGCCAGGCGACACGCTCGCGATGCCGAGGCCGGCGCCGAGCCCGAAGTCAGACATCGCGGTCGAGTGCACGTGATAGAAGAACCGGGCTCCGAACTCGATCTCGTCACCCGGTCCGGCCGGATCGTTGATCCCGAAGAAGCCGCCGACATGAAAGTGCCCGGCGTCGTAGTTCGCGGACAGCCCGGCGAGGCCGCTGAGCTCGGCTTCGACGCCGACACCGACGGTGTTCGCTTGGCCACCAGCGCGGGCCGTGGTTGCCGCTGCGAGTAAGAATGCCGCGATCGCGAGAGTCTTCGTCATGGCGGCGATGCTCGCGCTCTCACCGATTCGGCGCAACTGCGGTACGCTCGCAGCGTGATCGCTCCGGAGCTCGAGCTCTCGGGTCTCGACGCTCGACACTGGCGCAACTGGTGGCGACTGCTCGTGCCGCCGCGCGTGCTCGATGATCGGCGCTGGGCGCTCGTCGTGATCGACGGCGATACCGCTCACATCGCAAAGCTCGTCATCGCGGGCCCCGGGGGACGCGGCTCGATCGAGCCGTTGCCGCTGACCGGCACGTCCGAGCGCGAGCTCACCGCCTACGCCACGAAGCTCGGTGTCGGCGCGGTCGTCGTCATCGATCGCCGGCTGATCGGAGAGCTGTCCGCCGAGATCGAAGCCGCGCTGCGACCGGATCAAGACGGCGCCGCGCAAGCGTTGATCGCATGGCGGTCGATCAAGCAGCGCGCCGGCAAAGGGCTGTGGACGTCGCCGTCGCTGCTCGAGCTGCTGCCCGCGCCGTCGCACGAAGCGATCCAGCGGACGTTCGATCTACTCGTGCCCGATCACACGGCGCTCGTCGCGTACGTGATCGAGGACGATCGCCAGCGCGTCCACTCGTCGATCATCGCGGTCAAAGACGGCGGTGACATCACGCGCGCGGCGACTCATCGCGCGATCGCGGATCTCGTGTCCGAGTCGACGCTCGCCCGCGATTGGCA
>CAZDGY010000098.1:0-11813 GCA_964504685.1 uncultured Kofleriaceae bacterium
GATCATCGTAACAGAGCCGGCGGGCAACGCCCTATGCCTCACTGGTAGTCTCAGCGCGCGTGAGGTGGCTCGCCGTGCTGGCGATTGCGACGGCTTTCGGCTCGCCGGCGCGAGCCGACTCTCCGAGCGCGCCTGCCCAACCACCAGCAACGCGGATCGTCCGCGGGGTGGTCACCGGCGTCGGCTCCACCACGCCGCTCGCGAACATCACGGTGTTCAACGATGCCGGCGCGGTCGCGATCACGGACATCGACGGCTACTTCGCGATCTCGGCGACCCCCGCCACGCGAGAGCTGACGTTCGTCGGCTCGGGCTACGTCACGCTGACCGCGCCGATTCGCGACGGTGTGTTCCATGTCGAGCTCGTGCGCGACCCGACCGCCGAGGTCATCGAGGTCGTCGGCCGCGCCCCCGATGGCGCGAAGGCGCTGAGCTACAGCCTGACCGCGGACGAGATCAAGGACATCCCGGGCGCCGGCGACGACATCTTGCGCGCCGCCCAAGCGCTACCCGGCAACGCGCGCATCCCGTTCTCGTTCGGCGGGCTCGTGCTGCGCGGGGCCTCGCCGCGCGATACGAGCGTGTTCCTCGACGGGGTCGAGGTGCCGTTTGCGTTTCACTTCGGCGGCATCGCTTCGTTCTATCCGTCGCAGATGCTGTCGGATCTGTCGATCCAGAACGGCAACTTCGACGCGTCGTACGGCCGGACCGAAGGCGGGCTGGTCACGCTCACGACCCGCGAGCCACGAATCGACAAGTGGCGCGCGGGCGGTCAGGTCGGCCTGCTCGACTCCGGTGCGTGGGCCGAAGGACCGCTGCCCGACGGTGGCGGCATGATCGTTGGAGTTCGCCGCTCGTACCTCGACGCGGTGGCGGCGCCGTTCGTCGACGCCGACACGCCGTTGCCGAGCTATTGGGACGCGCAGCTGCGCACTGCGTGGGGCAATCCGAAAGACAACGGGCGAATCACCCCAGAAGCCTTCTTGTCGATCGATTCGATCGCGAGCCCCAAGCTGCAAGCGACCGCCGCGTTCGTACGGATCGCGGCGCCGTACACGAAACAGTGGGGCGATCTGACGCTGCGGATCGTGCCCTGGGTCGGCTGGACGAACGTGTCGTTCGCGAGCACCGACGACAATGGCCAGGTGACGACGTTCGCGCGGCCGTCGTGGCCCGGCGGTCTGCGCAGCGAGCTGACTCAAGCCGAGTCGTGGGGCGAGCTCCGCGGCGGCATCGAGTTCGACGCCGGCCACCTCGAAGCAACCCAGTTCGGCGTCGGCGACGGCAACAAAGTGATGGGCGATGTGCCAGACGGCTCGTCGAGCGTCGATTGGTCGAACGTCGCGCTGTTTCTGACCTCGCGATTCGATCTCGGCGGCAAGCGACTGCAGATCCGCCCCGGCGCGCGCGTCGAGTCGTACTTGACGACCGGTGAGGTCGTGTTCGATCCGCGACTCAACACGCACATCCAGTTGCTCGATTGGCTCGGGTTTCGCCAAGGCCTCGGCCGCTATCACCAACCGCCTGCGCCCGCGGACACCGACAAGGTCTCCGGCAACCCGCACTTGCAGAGCTCGTACTACGACCAAGCCTCGGTCGGGTTCGATGCTGCGATCGCGACCGGCTTGTCGGCTTCGCTCACCGGTTATTACAGCTACGGTCAGAACATCGCGGTCGCCGCGAACGATCCGGCGTTCCCCGGTCATCCGCCGGTCCAGCCCGACTTCGGAGGCCTGGGTCCGACGTTCCAAGAGCTGCTCGAGAAGGAGCTCGGCGCGACGCGCTACGAGGACAACTCGGGCCGCGCGAGGAACTACGGCCTCGAGCTGTCGATTCGCTACTCGAACGAGTGCTGGTTCGCGATGCTGTCGTACACGCTCGCGAGCTCGCAGCGCACCGACAGTCCCGCTGCTTCGGTCGGCTGGCATCCGTACGAGCTCGACCAGCTCAACAACCTCAACCTGATCGGATCGTATCGCCACAAGCGCTGGCAATTCGGCGGGCGTCTGCAGCTCGTCAGCGGCAACCCGTACAGCCCGGTGGTGCTCACCCCTGCCGGCAGCGAGATCACCGAGCCGTGGGCCGGGACGTTGCCGATGTTTTTCCAGCTCGATCTCCGCGTCGATCACCGCTGGTATCCACACTACGGCACGGTCGATTTCTTCATCGACATCCAGAACGTCACGAACACCCACAACGTCGAGGGTCGCGAGTTCGACGAGGGCACCGGCAGAGAAGTCGACACCTACGGCCTGCCGATCATCCCGTTCATCGGCGTCGAGCTGATCCCGAAGGGCTAGGGCACGGCGAGCACGTCGAAGTAGCTGCGCACCGAGTCCGCGCCTCCGCATTGGTACGGCTGCTTGTGCATGATCACGACGACGTCGCCGGCCCAGCCGATCCTCAATACGTTGTCTTCGACGTCTTTGAGCGTCGTCGTCGCCTTGCCATGCGTCGCGGTGACCACGCCATCGTGGAACGCCAGCGTGATCGACTTGTCGGGCGATACGACCTTCGCGGTATCGACGCTCATCATGTCGGTCCACGCCGTCTTGCGCTTGACCATGCCGTACGAGGCGAGCTGGGCGTTCGCGGCGGCGCCATTCGCCTTGCTGTGCGCGAGCTGCGCCTTCGTGCAGATCGGCATGTCCATCGGCATGTCGCTGCTCTTCAGCACGCAGTTGCTGTCGTCGACGGTGAGCCGCAGCGCGAGCGCGTTGCGCTTGAGATCGTAGATCCCGACCTCGGTCGTGTTCGGCCCCATGCCTTGCCCGATCCACTCGCCGACCGCGACGATGCCGAGCGGACTGACCGCGACGTCTTTGTCGACATCGAATGCGATCTTCGTCGGCGTCGCCGCGACGAACGGCTTCGTGCTCGGCCGACCTTTGAGCGCTTTCAGATCGGAGTCGACCGCGAGCCGCCAGCCGAACCACCCCACCGCGTGCGGGCCGTAGGTCGCGAGCGTCTGATCCGCATCGTCGAGCTTGCCGCCCATCGTCTGCGCCGACAGCAAGTTCGTCGCGTATAGCGGCAGGTCTGGATCGCCCTTGGCGGCCGCCGCGAAGTGCGGAATCGCGTCCGCATAGTTCTTCTTGAGGTGCTGCTGCATCCCGGCGTAGTTCTCGAACTTCGCTTCAACCGATGCGAGCGAGACCTCGATCGGAGGCTCGTCGTCGCCGCCCGCGGTGAGGCAGCCAGCGGCGTGAAACTGGATCGTCTTGCCGTCGGCCGACAGCTCCACCTTCGTTAGCGTCTGGAACACCTGGCCGCCGAGGCCCTCGTCGGGCGCAAACAACGGCAGCATGACACCGCCCTTGGCGGCCATCAGGTGGTCCTTCGACAGGATGATCTTGAGGTCCGGCGGGAGCGGTTTGGCGACCGCCGTGGCCGAAGTCCCCGCAGCTACAAGAATCGTCAATGCCAGACGCATCGCAGCATTGTACATTTCGGCCGTAACTCGATGCCTTCTTGGCTCGTACATACGACATGACGCGATTCAGCTCCCTGCTCCTCGTTGCGACGTCGCTATTTGCGTGCGCTGACCACGCCGCGCTCGCCGAACCTTCGAAGATCAAGGCCGACCCGAACGGCCCGCGCGAGACCGCGATCCTCGCGGGCGGCTGCTTCTGGGGCATGGAGAACGTGATGCGCGGCGCGCCCGGGATCGCCTCGATCGAGGTCGGCTACGCCGGCGGCTCGAAACCGAATGTGTCGTACGAGCAAGTCAGCGATGGCGACACCGGCTACGCTGAGTCGGTGCGCGTCGTATTCGATCCGAACAAGATCTCGTACGCGGATCTGCTCGCGCACTGGTATTTCCGCGGCCACGATCCGACGCAGCTCAACCACCAGAACAACTACTACGGCACGCAGTATCGCTCGGAGATCTTCACGACCACGCCGGAGCAAGCGAAGATCGCCGAGCAGGTCAAGGCGAAGGTCGGAGCGAGCGGCAAGTGGGGCAAGCCGATCGTCACGAAGATCGAGCCGGCGACCACGTTCGTGCGCGCCGAGGACTACCACCAGGACTACTTGATCAAGCATCCGGACGGCTACAACGACCACTACCTGCGCGACTTCGACTTCTAACGGGGCTGGCGTCGCTGAGCCTTCTCGCGGGCATCGACGTCCATGCCGCACTTCGTGAACGCGTCGAGATCCGCAGCGCTCATCGCGCACTCCTTGACCGCCCGATTCAGGTTCGCGCACTTCTTGATCAGCGCCGCGCGATTGCCGGGACTCTGGCCGATCGCGATCATCCGATCGGCAAACTGTTCGCACGTCGGGCCACCCATGTCCTCGCCGCGCTCGATCATCGCGGCGCGATCGCATGCGGCGAACGCATCGGACACCGCCTGAGCATCCTTGCTCTCCGCGATGTCCGCGAAGCACCACCGCTCCGCTGATGACCACGGCTGGGTATCGCACAGCTCGCGCAGGTGCGTCATTTGTGACTCGAAGCCCGCGCGGGCCCCCGCCATCTCTGCTTCGCTGCTGCGATCAACCCCCGCTGCGGTCAGCTGGAGCTCGAGAAGGTGCTGGATGACCTGCTCGCACGCCGGCGCCGGGTCGGTGTGAACCTTCGGAACCGCCGGTGCGGGAACCGACGCGTGGGCCGAACCGCTCCCGTTGTCGGTGCTCGGTGTCGGCTTACCGCTGCACGCGGTTAGCACGACCAGCGCGATCATCCGAACGCACGTGCGTGGTCCGGACAAGCGCTTACCCTCGCCTCGCCGTCACGATCCACACCGCCGCTTTCATCTGCACGCGGTCGGCGGAGAGGTGACGAGCGAACACCTCGCGGATCGCGCGCTCGACGTTCGGCGTCGCTTCGGGATTCGCGCGCAGCGCCGCGCCGAGCGGGCCGGCCTTGAGCGCGATCTGCTGCGCTTGCTCGACCGTGCCCGCGCTGGTCGTCGTGTCGTGTGCCCGGAGCTCGACGTCGCTCCACCCCGCGGCCTCGAGCAAGCTGCGCACGCGGCCGGCATCGGCAAAGCGGAATGGCCCGGGTCCGAGCGGATCGGGCGGCGTCTGCGGCGGCAAGAACGGCAGCGCGGCTTGCAGCGGCAACAGCATCCACTCGTTGTCGGCGAGCGCGCGCCAACACACAAACGCGAGCCGGCCCCCCGGCTTGACCGCGTTCGCGAGGTTCGCGAATGCGGCGACGCTGTCGGCGAAGAACATCACGCCGAACCGCGAGAACACCGCATCGAACACGCCGGTGCCGAGCTCGGCGGTCTGCGCATCCGCGAGCTCGAGCTCGACCGTCAGACCGCGCGTACGGGTTCGCGCGAGCTCGAGCATCGGCGCGGAGATGTCGACGCCATGCACGGCGCAGCCATGCGACGCGAGCTCGACCGAGGTCTGTCCGGTACCGCAGCCGACGTCGAGGATGCGTTCGCCGCGAACCGGGGCAAGCGCGCGCATCGCTTCGAGCCCGAGCGGATCGAGCTGAGAGTCGAAGCTATCCTGAAACGCGACCCACGTCGGGCCGGCGATCGTATTCCAATGCTCGGGCTGCGAGACCGGTGCGTTCGCCATCAGATGAAGAAGTCGGGAAGGAGCTTCGCCGACGGATCGACTGCGTACTCGCTGAGGTCGGTCTTGCCCTCTTTCGCGAGCACCTCGTCGTCGACGTAGAAGTTGCCAGTGTGTTCTTTCGCCGAGCGATTGAAGATCACGTAGGCCGCGTCGCCCATGATCTCCGGCTTGCGCGAGCCCTTCATCGCCGCGTCGCCGCCGAGCAGGTTCTTGATCGCGGCGGTCGCGATCGTCGTGCGCGGCCACAGCGCGTTGAACGCGATGCCGGCGTGCTTGAACTCGCCGGCCATGCCGAGCACGCACATGCTCATCCCGTACTTCGCCATCGTGTACGCGACGTGAGGCGCGAACCACCGCGTCTCCATGTTGAGCGGCGGCGACAGCATCAGCACGTGCGGGTTCGCAGCCTTCTTGAGATGCGGGATGCAGTGCTTGCTGCACACGTACGTGCCGCGCGTGTTGATCGAGTGCATCAAGTCGTAGCGCTTCATGTCGGTCATCTCGGTGCCGGTCAGGCTGATCGCACTCGCGTTGTTGACGAGAATGTCGATGCCGCCGAACGTCTCGACCGTCTTGGCGACGGCCGCCGCGACCTGATCTTCGAACCGGATGTCGCACATGATCGGCAGCGCCTTGCCCCCAGCGGCTTCGAGCTCCTTCGCTGCGGTGAAGATCGTACCGGGCAGTTTCGGATTTGGCTCCGAGGTCTTCGCGACGACCGCGATGTTCGCGCCGTCTCGTGCAGCTCGCTCTGCGATCGCGAAGCCGATGCCGCGACTCGCGCCGGTGATGAACAACGTCTTTCCGCGAAGGCTCATGCGCGGAACGTAGACCAGCGCTACGGCAACGTCACCGATTTACCGTCGCATTCGCAGATGTACGTGAACGAGAAGTTGAACGGTTGCGCTTGGTACTCGCCGCCGTTGCTGTCGTACGAGTTGATGATCACCGCGCCGTTCGGGTTATCCGCCGGAGAGCCGTAGGTCTTGTAGGTCGGCTCGCCGGTCGTCCAGTCGGTGGTGTCGGTCATCGCGCCGTCGGTGATCTTCGTCCACCCGCTCGCCGCGCTGACCTGGTAGTTGCCGGTCCACATGTCGATGTAGGCGAACAGTTTGGCGCCAGCGCCCATCACCGCCACGCGTTCGGCGGGCGTGTCGAACACCACGAGATGAGTCATCGGTTCGCCGGTCGAGCGGGTCTGCTCGCACGCCGATTCGGCACCGGTCCACGTCGCGGACGGAAACGTCGTCGGCACGAAGTAAGCGCTGTTCTCGCCCGAGCCGCCGATCGTCGTGTAACCGGTCGGGCACGTCGACGGATCGAAGCTCGACGCATCCTCGTAGACCTTGGGCGCGTCGATCGCTGCGTCGCTGCCGCCGTGCGTTCCTTCGCTGTTGGCATCGCGCTGGCCATCGTCGTCGCCTTGCTCTGGCGCCGTGAACGAGCACGCCGATCCCGCAAGCATCACGACCACAGCGAACCGCACCGGGCGATCATACGTGGCGGTTAAGGCGGGGTCCACGGCCGTCCGGTCTCTGCGTCGACGTGGCTGAGTCGGATCCCGGTTGGCGCCACATCGATCATTCCGAAGGTGATCGGCAAGTTGAACCGGCGCGGCCCGATCGAGCCCGGATTGAACACCGTGAGACCGCGCTCCGCTCCCATGAATGGGACGTGTGAGTGACCGCACACGACGAGCTGTGCCTTCTCGGCGCGCGCGACCTTCGCGGCATCGGCGCGCAACCGCGGACCGGCGACGCCGATATGCACGAGCACGAGCCGCAGCCCACCGACGTCGATCGCGAGCACGTCCGGCAGATCGCGCTCGCGCGAATCGATCCGACCGCGCGGCCATCGGGCAGCGCTGCTGGCCGGGCGCACCCGGCCATCGATGTTGCCGCGGATCGCGTAGACCGGTGCGATCGTCTCGAGGTCGTCGAGCACGGTCAGGTCGCCGATGTCGCCCGCGTGGAGGATCGCGGCCGGCGCGCGCGCGGTGAGCCAGCGCTTCGTGTCGGGATGCGGATGCGAGTGCGTATCGGCGACGACCGCGAGCGTTGTGCGACCGTCGGGCGCCGCGATGGTTGCAGCGGCGCGGGTCAGGGGGATCACGACGGTCCGGGCATGTCGACTGGCGAGATGGTAGCAGCCGATTTGGTGACGAGCCCCCAGGTCAGCACAAACCCGACCCCGCCACCGCCGCCCGAGCCGCCGCATGCGAAGACGTGGTTGGTCGACGTCGCACCGTTCGGTATCGATCCCGCGCCGCCGAGCTGTCCTGCTTCAGCACAAGCACTCACCGGCGCGCCGCCGCCCGCTGCTTGGGTCGCGCTCGGCTGACCATCCTGACCGCCGTTGCCGGTCTCGGCGAAGCCGCCGCTCGCGCCGCCGCCGCCGCCGTTCGCAGCGATCGTCGCGCCGGTGAAGAAGATCGTGGGTGCGTCGAACGCGAGCAAGCCGCCCGCACCGCCGCCACCGCCGCCCGACGCCGAGCCGGCCGGACTACCGCCGCCGCCTGCGCCACCGGCGAGCACTTCGCCGGTGATCACCGCCGACGTCTTCGCGGCGAGCTCGACCGCGCCGCCGCCAGAACCGCCGACGGAGATCGCGTTCGGATTGCCCATGTCGCCTGGCCCGGCCTTGCCGCTGTTCGCACCCGAGCAACCTCCGCGCACGAGCGCGGGTGCGCTGGTCCCGACGCCGCCGAAGCCACCGTCGGAAGCCTCCGGGCTGTCGCCCGAGCCGCCGCCGCCGCCGTTGCCGTTGAGCGCTCCACCGCCGCCGCCACCGGAGCCGCCCGTGCTCGGCACCTCGTCTTGTCCGAGCATCGCGGTCAGGCCCGCGGTCGTCGACCATGGCGTGATCGCGCACTCCGGCTGCGGGCTCGATCCTGCGCCGGCTCTGGTCGCGGTCGAGCCGACATCGATCGTGCCGGAGACCATGATCGTATCCCACGACGCGACGATCAGCGGCTCGGCGCCGATGACCTGAAGGGTCGCGCCGGCTTCGACGTTAAGCGATGCGATCGAGATCAGATACGCGATCGAGCTGTCGGTCTGGGTGATCGGCTTGTTCGCCGGCGTCGTCACGATACCGGTCGGATCGATGAGCGACCCGGAATCGGTGCTGAAGGTCCACGTGCCTGCGGTGAGATCGAGCCCGCCGCTCGGTGCGGGGATCGAGCACGCGACGAAGTTGTGCGGCTGCCACATCGAGCACTCGGCCGGCGCGTCGAACTCCACGACGTCGACGCGCAGGCCGTCGATCGGGTTTGCATCGTCATCGCCACCGCCACTCGTGGCGGGATTCTTCGTGAACGAGCAGCCACTCGCGAGCGACGCAACGAGGCAAAGCTGGCATCTCACGGACCTCCATCATACGCGCAACTCCGACGGACCCGAAACATGCGACGCTCGGCCATGGCCAAGGTCCTGTTCCCACTGCCCGACCACGACTTCGACGTCACCGAAGTCGCCGCGCCGTGGAAGGCGTTACGCGACGCCGGTCACCAGCCGGTGTTCGCTACCGAAGCGGGGGCCGTGCCTGCGTGCGACCCGCTGCTGCTCACCGGCGTCGTGTTCGGCAAGCTCGGCGCACGCGCCGATGCGATCGCGCTGTATCGCGAGATGGAGCAGTCGCCGGAATTCACCGCGCCGCGCAGGTGGGCCGATTGCGCGTGCGAGCAATTCGATGCGCTGTTTCTCGCGGGCGGCCACGCGCCGGGGATGCGGCAGTACCTCGGCAGCGAGATCGTGCAGCAACTGACCTCCGCGTTCTTCGCGACCGACAAACCGATCGCGGCGATTTGCCACGGCGTGCTCGTGGCAGCGCGATCGAAGCGCGGCGATGGCGCATCGGTGTTGCACGGACTCAAGACGACCTGCTTGCCGAAGTACATGGAGCGCTCCGCATACCTCGCGACATTTTGGCGACGCGGTCGCTACTACCGGACCTATTCGGCATACGTCGAAGACGAAGTTCGTGCCGCTTTGGCAACGCCGGATGATTTCGTGCGCGGGCCGCGCGAGCTGTCGAAGCGAGGGTCGCGCGAGGATGACACCCACGCGTTCGTCGTCGAGGACGGGCGCTACGTTTCGGCGCGCTGGCCAGGCGATGCGTTCCTGATCGCAAAGAAACTGAACGAGCGACTCGCTTCGGCGAGCGCCGAAGCTTCGACGACTAATCGCGCTGAATATTCACGCTAAACTTCGCGTCGGACTACCGAGTCACTCGTCTCGTGCGCTTCCGCTTCTACCCTTTGCTTGCCGTCGCCGCGCTCGCCGGTGACACTCGCGCCGACCTCGGCGTACGCGACTATCGCTATTTTCGCGCGCTGTCGATCGATCTGCTCGGCCGGCCCGCGACCCGCGCCGAGCTCGCCGCGTTCGAGCGCCCCGACTTCGATCTCGATGCATGGATCGATTCGGCGATGGGCACCCCGGAGTATTCCGATCGCCTGCGCCGGATCTACATGGATGTGCTGCGGCTCGAAGTCGGTCCGAGCTTTCAGTTCGTACCCGCGCCGCTCGTGCTGCGTCGCGAGCAAGTGCTCGATGCTGAAGGCGCGCCGATCTACATCTACTTCCGCAAAGGTCAACGCCGCGTCGATCCGGTCACCGATGGCGACTTCTGCCTGAGCCGCGACGACACCGGGATGCAGTTTCCGGCCAACGCGCCGTCGATCGGGTTCCCTCATCCGGTGAGTCAACGCGTGCTCGACGAGCGCACCGTGGTGGTCAAGCCGTGGTGGCTGTACGCCGACTATCGCGTGACCACGCCGACCGATCGGATCGGCGACGAATGGAAGAAGCGCTACCCCGGGTTCGTGCCGGCGCCGGCGCTGCTCGTCGAGCCCGACGGCAAGACGCCGACCACCGTCGTCCGCGTGTGCAAAGAAGAAGCGCAGACCGCGGACAGCGGCACGGTCTACGCATCGGGCCGCGCCGGCGCCCCGAAGTTGAAGCCGGGCGAGCAGCTGCCAGCGGGCCGGCTCGACGCGCCGCCCGGCGACTCGGGGTTCGCGAAGAACCAGAAGGGTCGTGCGGTCTCGTGCCTGTCCGGCACCGGCTTTCAGAATTCGGTCGAGTGCGGCTGCGGCATCGGCCTCGAGCGCTGCGAGCCGTCGAGCGGACCGCAGTTCGAGTCCCCGGCGTTCGTGATGCCGACGCGCACGCCGCTCGGCGCCGATGCGCCGTTCGAAGCAACACCACAGCCCGCGTCGTCGTGGGAGCGCAACTGGTGGGGCGAAGAGGCACGGGTGTTTCTCGACAAGATCTTCACCGAGGATCGCGACTTCCGCGAAGTGCTGACCAGCCGCGCAACCTCGGTCAACGGTCCGCTCGCCCAGTTCTATCGATTCTTCGCGGGCGCCACGTGCTGCGGACCGAGCGCGGACATCGGCTACAGCCAACCCGAGCCGCTCGTCGAGCCCGGCGCGATTCCGCAGGCATTGGTTCCCGAGGATACCGCGACGTGGCTGCCGGTCGCCGATCGCGGCCCGCACGCATCCGGGATCCTGACGATGCCGATCTTCCTGACGAAGTATGGCTCGCGACGCGCGCGCGCTCACGTCGTCTACAACGCGTTCCTGTGCAAAGACTTCGTCGCGGATAGCGTCAAGCTCGCGCCGTCGAATGAAGCGGATCTGACGAAGCGCCCGGGGTGTTCGAGCTGCCATCAGACCCTCGAGCCGATCGCGTCGTACTTCACGCGCGTGACGGAGTCCGATTGGACGTATCTGCCGGCGACGACCTTCCCGATGTCGCAAGCGCGCTGCGCGAAGGCCGATCAATCGAAGCTGCCCGGGTTGTGCAAGCTGGTCTACGACCCGGCGTTCTCGGACGACCGCCACTCGACGCTGCGCGGCGCGTACGCGTCGCCGGCGCACGCCGAAGCCGGGCCCGCCGGGCTCGCTCAAGAGATCGTCGGCGCGCCGGAGTTCGCGCCGTGCGTCGTCGACAACGTCGCGTCGTCGCTGCTCGGTCGCGCGCTCGCACCGGAAGACGAGCCGTGGAAGAACCAGCTGACGAACACGTTCGTCACCGGCGGTTACCGGATGAAGGCGTTGGTCAAAGCGATCGTGACCTCGCCGCGTTATCGCAAAGGCAACGACGCGAAGAGGGCCCCGTGAAGCTCGCGGTCTATTTATCGTTTGGGCTGCTCGCCGCATGCGGTGCCGCTCCTGGGATCGCGCCGACCGCGCCGCAGCCGCTGCCGGTCGCGAAGACCATCGCGATCGACACGACGCCGAAAGAGCGCCGCCGGATGAT
>CAZDGY010000099.1:0-11764 GCA_964504685.1 uncultured Kofleriaceae bacterium
GAACACGCGCACGCGATGGCCGTCTTTGCGCAACCGCGCGACGACAGCACGGCCGACCGATCCCGACGCGCCGGTGACGAGAAACGGCACGCGGTCCGCGAGCGTGAACCGCGCGAGCGCCGCCTCGTGATCGGCGTCGGCAGCGCGCGCGACCTTCTCGACCCAGTGCACGACTTGAGCGGCGTCCTCGACCGACACCGGCGGAGGTTCGCCCGCGGCGAGCCGGCGATAGAAGTCGGTGACCAAGTCGCGCAGGCCTTGATACGACTGGACTTCTTTGCGCACGAACTTCCACACGCCGACCGGAACGTCGATCAGCGGCTGGATCGAATCGGCGAACGCGTTGACGAGCCGTTCCGCCGCCTTCGGCAGCGGCGTCGACGAGCGCTTGCCGTGGAACATCGCGAACAGATCGACGCGCAGCACGCCCTTGGTGCCGTGGATGATCATCTGCGACTGCATCGGCTTCGTGTTCCACGTCAGCTGGAACTGGCCGAGGCCGCGCTCGCACTTGATCATCGCGCGCCACTCGTCGAACGCGAGGTTCGGCTCGCCGCCGAGCGATTGCCACTCGGCTTCGACATCGGTGATCTGCCCGAGCAGCTCCTGCACGAGGTACATGCAGTGCACGCCGAGATCGCGAAACGGATAGCCGGCGTCGCGATACCACGGCGGCAACGGGCCGCCTTCGTACGGCGGATACTCCGAGCCGCGCAGGATATCGACCGACACGATCGAGCCGAGCGCGCCGGCCTTGACCGAGTCGAGTGCCTTCTTGACCTGTGGATCGTACAGCAGCGAGTGGTTGACGGTCGCGACGAGGCCCGCGCGCTTCGCGACGTCGCCGATCTCGCGCGCGGCCGCTTCGTCCTCGGCGATCGGCTTCTCGATCAGCACGTGACAGCCGCGTTCGAGTGCGGCGAGTGCGACCTTGGCGTGCGCGGATGGTGGCGTCAGCACGTGGATTACGTTCGCCCCGGCGGCGACGAGCGCGTCGAGATCTTTGTACGCAGTCGTGCCCCACTTCTCGGCGTTCGCTTGCGCGCGCGCGCCGTCGAGGTCGGTGATCCCGACGAGCTCGACCTCGGGTGCGAGCTTCTTGACCGCGGCGACATGGAACTCGCAGATGTTGCCGGCCCCGACCATGCCGGCTTTGAATTTCGTGCTCATCGTCATCCTTTGGCTCGCTTGTGCGCTGCTACATCGTCGACGGTTTGCGTCACCTGGGCAACGCGTGCCTGCCATGTCTCGGAGATCATCGCCGCGGAACGAGCGGCTCGTGCGGCCGTGGAATCTGTCGCGAGCGCGCGTTCGATCGCGGCGACCCATTCGTCGCCGGTCGTCGCGATCGTCGCACCGTGCGCGGTGTAGCGCGCGACCTCCGGCACCGCCGTCGACACGACCGGCAGGCCAGCCGATAGATACTCGCGCAGCTTGAGCGGATTGACGAACGTCATGCGCTCGTCGATGCGATAAGGGATCAAGCCGACCGCGAAGCCCTTGCAGTACGCGGGCAACTCGCCGTGTGGACGCTGACCGAGCAGGTGCACGTTCGGCAAGCCGGCGAGCGCGGACATGTCGTCGAGCGCTTGCCCTATCAACGCGATCGTCCACTGCGGGCGCGCGCGGGCGACATGCGCGATCAGCTCGACGTCGACCCACGAGCGCAGCGTCCCGTAGAACCCGAGGCGAGGGCCGGGCAGCGCCGCGAGGTCGGCGGGGATGCGCGTCGCCGGATCGAGCGCGCGCGCGAACAGCGCGTGATCGACGCCATGCGGCGAGACGTAAGTATTCGCGTTGACCGCGCGCTTGGCTTCGGCGAGCGGCGCGTTGATCGCGAACACCGCGTCGACCTTCGCGAGCAGCGCGCGTTCGGCCGCGACCGTCTGCGCGCGGTCGAGATAACCGAACATCGACCACTCGTCGACGCAGTAATACACCGCGAGCGTCTCGCCGAGAGCCCCGACGTAGTCCGCGACATTTGGCAAGAACGTCCACAGCTGGAACTCGCGGATGCCGAGCCGTAGGCGATAGGCGCGAATCGTCGCGCGCAGGATCTGGCGGTTGAGTGCGCGCGCCGCGGGGACGTGCGGCAAGGGCAAGGCGAGCGGCGTCGCGACCCACAAGTCGTTCTCGACGTTGACCGGGCCCTTCGCGAACTCGACGAGCTTGCGGCGGATCTTGCCGAGATCGCGGCCGCTCGCGAGCGATGGCGTACGCGTCGCGATCGAGTTCAGCCACAGCACGCGGCGGGTCTTCGCGAGCTCCTGCAACACGTGATGATTCGAGGTCGGGTCCTCGTGCCAGTCCTTCGCGAATGCGATGATCGGTATAGGCACTTGTCGACACGCGAAGGTACCCGCCGGCTGGCACGACTCGCAACCGCTGCGGCATGCGTCTGCGCGTGCTCTCGCAAGGCGCCCGGACCCGACCTCCAACTCGTCGGCGAGACCGAGCGGATCCGGAGCGGCGACACTGTGCCTACGCGCTCACCGTACTTCGATGGCACACACGTGACGCTTGCGGCAGCGCGCGGCGAGACGATCGGGATCGAGGTCTTGCACCGCGGCGGAGGAGGCGTCTCGCTCGCCCTCGATAAGGCCTCGGTGCGCGGCTTCGCGGTCACTCCAGTTCACGTCGCGGCGGCATCCACGGCGATGTACGGCGGGAGCCACGGCACCGGCGACTATCCCGACGTGCTCACGCCGGCGAGCGGCGCGGTGACCACGGACCCCGCCTATTTCACGATCTCGATCGCGCGCGATACTCCGCCGGGGCCGACCCAGGGCACGCTGACGGTCGGCGCTCGAACGATCGACGTGACGCTCGCGATCTCGCCGGTGACGCTGCCGCCGTTGCCGGCGACCGTGTGGGCGTACTACGACCCGCGCGAGCTCGGCTGGGCCAAGCTGGGTACCGGCACTCTCGAGGCGCCATCGCCCGAGGAGCGCGCGTGCATCGCGATGTTCGCCGAGCACGGGGTATTGCTGTCGCCGGATTTGCCGATCGCTGCGTGGCCGGCGCGCAAGCCGCTCGTGCCGACCTCGTTCGTGCCGGCCAGGGTCTCCGACGATCCGGCTCGCGTCGGCGACGACGTGCGCGCGTGGATCGCAGCGACCGAGGGCACCGGCCAGGTTCCGTTTGCGATTCCGATCGACGAGCCGCATGGCGCCGACGCGATGGCGACCGTACGTACATTAGCGCGAGAGGTGCGCGCAGCAGGTGGGGGCGCCGGTCGCTTCATCTTCGCGGTGACCGCGGATCCGAGCTCAGAGCTCGGCGATGTCGACCTCGTGATCACGCCGAACGCCAAGCTCGCCGACCCGGCGTTGCGCTGGAGCTACAACGGCGCTCCGCCTCGCGCGGGTGCGATGGTCGTCGACGGCGAATCGCCTGGGCCGCGGACGTGGGGGTGGATCGCGTGGCGCTATCACATCCCGGTCTGGTACGTGTGGGACGCGCTGTACTGGCACGACCGCCACAATGCGAAGCGCGCGAGGCGACCGCTGCCCGGCCGCGTGCTCGACGTCGCGAGCGACGCGCGCAGCTTCGACGATGGAGAGGATCACGGCAACCTCGACGGCGTGCTCGCGCTGCCTGGCGACGCGCAGCTGCCGTGCAAGCCGACGTTGCAACTCGAGTCGCTGCGGCGCGGCCAACAAGATCGCCAGCTGCTCGAGCTCGCATTCGCGTGCGCGCCGGGCCCGACCGCCGAGCTCGCCGCAAAGCTCGTGCCCGAGGCGCTCGGCGACGCTGGCGCGGAGCCTTCGTGGCCGCGCGATGAAGCGGCGTGGGAAGCGGCGCGTCGCGAGTTACTGCGCCTGGCAACCGGGTGCGCGCACTAGCGTCACTGCGGGGTATCGATGATCGTGACCTGTTGGCGTGCGGGTGATGGCGCTATGTCGACGGTGGTGCAGCTGACGTTGCAGAACCGATAGCGCCCGGGAGCCATCTCGAGCGCCTCTGCATGGTGGTCGTCGGAGCACGACGCGGAAGGGTTCCACGTCGATTCGGCGGTCGCGTCGGGTGCGCTGATCGTGATGCTCGTACAAGTCGCGTCGGGCGTGGTGATGTCGACGGTGATGGCGGCGGCAGGCAATGCGAACTCGATCGACGTCGTCACGTTCGGGGCGACGTGAACGACGATCGGCGGGACGACGACACCGCTGCGCAGCGTCGCGACATAGTCACCCGGCGGTACCTGCGCGATCGAAAACTCGCCGTTGAAGACGTGCACGCCGTAATCGTCGGTCACCGACGACAGATGCGCGCGATAGATCTCCTGCGGGTTCGCGTTCGCGACCGAGCCGACGACCGAGCCGGTTGCCTCGAGGCGGAGCTCGACATCGGACGCGAGCTCGTAGTCGTGCAGCGGTCGCGGCCGGACGAGCCCGCGGTCGGGGTCGGACGCGCCGATCGTCACGCCCGCGAGGTCGTCGGGCAGGCCGCTGATCTCGAACCGGCCGGTCGCATCGGTATGGCCACCGCGCGTGCCTGCGATCTCGCCGCGCAACGACAGCTCGCTGGTGCTTCGTTCGTTCGTCGCGATCGCGACGTCGGCGCCGACGACCGGCTGGCCAGACGGATCGACGACGCGGCCGTGGACCCTGCGACCAGCCGTGACCTCGATGTCGCCGAGATCGAATGGCGCGCCGCCGGTGATCGCGACGTCTTTGATCGTCTTGCGCTGGAACGACGGCCCGACGATCGACACGAACCACGTGCCGGGACGTAGCCCTTCCCGCGTGAATCGACCGTCCGCGGCGCGCACCGGATCTGGTGTGTCGTAGCTCGGATCTGCGTCACTGCTTACGACGACGCCGAAGTAGTCGACCGGCACGCCGTTCATCACGACGCGCCCTACGAGAGCCGCGGCATCCGGAACGACCAGCGCGACGTGGCGATCACCGCTGTGCGCGTGCGCGAGTTGTTGCGGATCGCCGTGATCGCTCTCGCGCAGCGCGCTGAGCATGTAGTCGCCAGGCGGCAATCCCTCGAGCTCGAAGTGGCCGAAGCCGTCGGCGCTGGCGTACAGGTCGGTCGGTCCGCTCGCGACGACGCGCGCGTCGGGCACCGGGTCCCCGTGCGAATCCTTGACGACGCCGGCGATGCCGGAGTCGGTCACGACGAAGCGCACGTCGATATGTTGGCCCCGTGCGAGGGTCACTTGCTGGATCGGCGCGCCGAACCGCTCGGCGTCGACGCGGATGTCGGTCGGCCCGGGATCGAGCCCGGTGACGAGGAATCGGCCGTGCTCGTCGGTACGCGCTTGCCCACTGCCCGCGCCGATGCGCGCGTCGACCACAGGCTTGCCGGTCGCATCGACGACGACGCCGCCGATCGTAGCGCCCCGTTCGACGCGAAGCACGACGTCGAGCTTCGGGTGGACCCCGTCGAGCGGCACGGTGACGTCGGGCGTCGCGATATGTGTGCTCGAAGACGCCGACGCGACGATCTTGCCGGCGCCGAAGCCGCCGGCCTGCCAATGACCTTGCGCATCGCTGTCGACCGCGTCGCTCCAGCTTCGGTTCGTCATCTCGATCATGACGCGCGCGTCCGCGATAGGTGCGCCGGTTTCATCGACTACGACTCCGGCGACGAGCGCACTCGGCCCGAGCACGACGCGCTTGTCGACGACCCGAGTTGGATCGTCACCGGCCGCGACGATGACACGCGCCGACGCGAGCCCGACCGCGGTGATGTCGATCGGATCGTCGCCGAAATCCATCCCGCGCAACCGCACCGTTCCGCTCGCGTCGGTGAACGCGTCCGAGTGCTGGCTCGCCGAGGCCTTCGCGCCGACGACGGGCGCGCCTGCGTGGTCGACGACGTGGATCGCGACGGTCGGCCCGATCCGCAGCGTCAGCACTTCGAGCTCGCTCTTCGCGCGCAACACGACATCGTCCTCGCCATAGGCGGTGTCGTGCTCGCCGGTGAGCTGATAGTCGCCGGGAGCGAGGTTGTCGAAGGTAAACGAGCCGTCGGCCTCGCTGAGGGTCGTGCGCTCGTGATCGAGCGTGATCGTCGCGCCGGCGATCGGCTGTTCCTTGTCGTCGACCGCTTCGCCTTCGAGCCGCAGCTCGCCAGCGGTGATGTGGATGTGCGCGGAGCGAGCCGCGGCGGCCGCCTTGACCGCAGCAGCGAGCGCTGTGTCTTCGCGCGCTTCGTCGCTCGTGGCAATCGCCGGCAAGACCGAGTCTGGGCTCGCCGAGCTGCGACAGCGGGCGTAAGCGAGCGCCGCGATCAGGACCGCCGTCAGGACGAGTGCGCGCCGCTGGATCACTATCGCTCTCAACGCACGGCCCCGGGCGTAAGTTCCGATCGCGCCGCAGCCATGTGGGCCCGTGTGAGACGCATCCAGGCGTTAGCAACGCTCACGGAGAATGAGTGGTTGCGCCCGGCCCAGCGGTTACGCGGGGACCATGGCGATTGGGTTAAGGCCGCAGTACGGCCGTTACTGGACGAGGACGGTACCCGCGACCTTGCTCGTACCGAGCTGATCGATCGCACGGCGGAGCTCGCGCGCGGTCGATTTGTGCGCGCGCACGGCGAGCACGACCGCGTCGGCAGCGTCACTGATCAAGTTCATGTCCGCGGAGCCGAGCACTGGCGGTGCATCGATCACGATGTGATCGTAGCCAAGACGGAGGCGCTCCATCGCGATCGCGAACGCAGGCGCGTCGAGCAGCTGCGACTTCTCGATGCGCGGGCTGATCGCGGCAACGTGGATCCACAGCTGCGGGATCTCGACGAAGCTCCACGGCAACATCGGCTGGTGGCGGTGGGCGGCGAGCTGCTCGTAGAAGCACCACGGCGGGACGAGCCGAAGCACGTTTGCGAGCTGAGGACGACGGACATGGGCTTCGGCCAGCAACACCTTCGCGCGACCGCACTCGGCGAGCGCGAGCGCGAGGTTGATCGCGGTGGTGGTCTTGCCGTTGCCGTCGGTCGGGCTCGATACCACGATGACCTGCGGCCGGCCGAGCTCGAGCAGGTGATGGCGCAACACGCGAAACGCCGCGGCGCGTTCGGAGTCTGGATCGCCGACGAGCGTGAGTCGCGTGTCGAGCGGTTCGTCAGCGGGCAGGTGGTGTTGGGTCAGCCCGATCTCGGGCGGCGGCCCGCTAGGCAACACCGGGGCGCGCGGCGCGACTTCGTAAGCGGGCTGGCGGACGAGCGCACCACCGACGCGCTCCTCGCGCATCTGCGGCATCGTCAGGTCGGGATGGTCCGCCGGGTCCATCTGCTGGGTGACGAGCGGCAGCGGCGCCGGCGGACGGCCCATCGGCTGCGGCACTTCGCCATACCGGCCAGTTCGCTTCTGAGTCACGCGCGATGCTTCCTGAGAGTCGCCGGCGGGATCACTGCCAACACCGCGATCCCGAGTTGATCGATATCGGCGCGGCGGTTGAGTCGATCATCGATGACCGCGAGGCCGATCGCAAGCGCGCCGCCGATCGACATGAACAGCGCGACACCGGCGATCAAGAAGATCGTCTTGCCCGGGCCGGTCGGCTGCGCGGGCACGAACGCGGAATCGAGGACCGTCAGCACCGTGTTCTCTTGCTGGTCGTCGATGACACCACCGCGCTGGCGTGCATCCATCTCGGCGACGAACACGCTGTTCGATAGCGCCGCGACGCGGTCGCGCTGTTCGTTGACCTGCCGCCGCAGATCGGAGAACTCGGTCTCGAGGTTGACGACCCAGTCGGTACTCGCGGCCGCCGCGGCGGTCGCGGCTGCAGCGTCGGGGCTCGAGCTACTGCGCTTCTGCTCGTCGGCGATCTGCCCATCGAGCGTCGCCAGCTCTTTTTGCAGCTTCGTGCGATCGGCTGGCGTCGTCGCGGCGAGTTGCGGCTCGACCTCGGGCGGCGGGACGGCAGCTTGCGCGTGGCGCAGGCGTTGTTGCACTTCGGCGACGTGCTCTTGTGCCTTGATCACCGTCGGGTGTTTCTCGGTGTACTTGTTCGTCGCTTCTTCGAGCTCGCGATTCGCGGCGGTGAGCTCGCGCTGCGCCTCGGCAACTGCTTGTTCGGCGAGCACGCGCTCGGGAGTTGCCGGGGCAACGACGCGAACCGGCTTGGCATCCGGCGGAGCGTCGAGCGCGGCTTGGATGCGCTGACGTTGCCGCTCGAGTGCGTACAATCGCGCGTTACCGGTCGGGACCACTTTCTGATTGTGGAACGCGCGGATCGATGCGCCCTCGCTTTGCTGGTTCGGATCGGCAGCGAACTCCGGGTGCTTCGCTTGGAATGCGGCGAGCGCTTGCTCGCGCGTATGCAAGATGGCGGCGGCTTCCTCTTGTTGTGTCGTCGCGAAGTTCATGGCGGCGACGACCTGCGTCTTGCGCACCGCACTGTCTTTGTCGCGCAGCAGCTTTACGAGCCGGTCGGTGATATCGCGCGCGCGCTCCGGCTCGGAGTCGGCATACGTGATGCGAAAATTGTTCGCGCCTTTGGGATCGAAGCGGATCGCGGCGCGCAGGTTCTCGACCGCGACTTCGGGGTCGGTGCCCGCAGGGAACGGGTCGAGCTTGGGGTCGCCGATGATCGGCATCAGCTGCGGGCGCGCGAACAGTTGCTCCCGTAGCCGATCGGCGACGTTGCGCACCCCGATCTCGACGCGGTTCTGCACGACGCTCGCTTGCCCTTGGTCGTCGTAGGACAACGTGGCGTACGACTGATAGATGCGGCCGCGGGTCATCGCGTACGCGAGCGACAGTCCGCCGCCCACGACCGTGAAGATCGCGACGAGCCACCAGTATGCGAACGCCTTCCGACTGAGATCGACCAGCCCTTGCAGCCGGTCGCGGGGGGTTACCGGTGAGAGCGCCATCGCAGGAACGATGGTACACGACCGCGCGCGGCGCCACGGGACTCCAGGGAGCCGATGTGGTCGCCTGGGAATCCGGGCACATGGCCCAGTACCGGCAGATCGAGTCTTTCTACGTCCTCGCGGTCGTGGACTCGCCCGTCGAATGCACCGACGACGAGGGCCGCGCCGATCAGCGATGAGAACGCCGCGACCGTCGCGAACAGCGCGAACGCAAACCCGGCATGGTTCGAAGGAATCGGCGGGCGCTCTTCGACGACCACGACTGATTCGTCGAGTCCCGCCTCAGACACGCGATCTGCGATCGACTCGCTACTCTGCGCGATCAGGGTGATCCGGCGTTCGAGCGGCGCGATTTCGGCAGTGAGCTCGGAGATCTCGATCTGGAGCAGCGCGGATTGCTCGTCGTCACGGTGCTCGCCCAGGGCGGCAAGCTTCTCGAGCTTCGCGGTGCGATCGTGCGTGAGGCGCGCGAGGTGCCTTTCGATATCGTCGTGCGCCGCGGCTACCCTCGCGGCGACGCCGTTACTGACGTGCTGCTGGTGAGCGCGCGCGGTCTGGATCACGATGTCCGCGAGCTCGTGCGCGAGCTTGTACGCCCGATCGCCGTCTGCATCTGTCACGGTCAAGCCGATCCGCGCCGAGTGCTCGGCGTTGCGCGCGTCGCCGCTCGCGATCAGCGTGTTCTTCCAGATCTCGATCGTCAGCTGGTCGCGGACTTCACCGATCGCGTACTTGAGACCAAGGGTCTTCCGCGACGGGTATAGGTCGAGCCGCTCGATCATCTCTCCAATGGGCTTGTCGAGGAGCAGAGTTTCCGCGACATATGCGCGCAGCTCGTCGACCGGCACGTCGCTGTGGGTCGCGACCATCTCGCCTTGGGTCAACGCGAGCACGACCTCGGCTTCGACCGCCGGCGTGCGCATCGTGTAAGCGAGCAAGAGCAGACCGGTAAGGACTACCGCGACAGCGACGACCGGCCACGGCCGCACGCGGGCGCGCCGGGCGATCCGCTGCAGCTCGACGACCATGCCTTTGCGCGTCGATTCTTCGGACGCGTACCAGTCGGTCACGGATCGACGGTAGCACGCAGAACCGCGTGCAGCGCGGTCGCACTCGCGCGCCAACCACCGCGGGCACCGAGGCGCGCGACCTCCGCCGGATCGTACGGAGCTCGCAACGCCGCGATCATCGCAGCGGCGAGTGCAGTCGCGTCGCGAGGCGGCACGAGGGCACCGAGCTCGGGGCGCGTGATCAGATCGGGGATGCCGCCTACGTTGGATGCGACGACGCGCCGGCCACTCGCGAGCGCCTCGAGCACGACGTTCGGCGTGCCTTCAGAGTGGCTGGGCAGGACGACTATGTCAGCCGCGGCCATCCAGGTCGGCACGCGTTCGAGCGGTTGCGGTCCGACGAGCCGAATTCGGTCACCGGCGAGCCGATCGCGCAACGGGCCATCGCCGACCACCGCTAGCTGCGCATCGGGCACCGCGGCGGCCACGTTCGGCCATGCTTCGGCGAGCTCGGCGACGCCTTTCTCGGGCTTGAGGTTGCCGACGTAGACGACGAGTGGCCCCACCGACAGCCCGAGCTCGGCTCGCGCAGCGGCTCGATCGCGCGGTCGGAACAACTCGCTGTCGACGCCGTTCATCACGATCGCGAGGTGATCGCGTCGAACGCCGAGCGCGATCGCCTCCTCGCCGAGCGCGCGACTCACCGCGACGACCCGCGCGGCTCGCGGCAGCGCCCAGCTCAGCATGCGGCGCGGTCCGGGCAGCTTCGCGATCGCGTTGATGTCGGAGCCGTGCAGCTTGATGACGCACGGCACGCCGAGCAACCGACTCGCGATCACCGCGGCGAACCCATCGGGATAGGCCCACGAACCGAGCACGACGTCGACCTTGTTGCGATAGCCCGCGATCACGGGGGCGATCGACGCGGCATACAGCGGGCCCAACATCGAGTGCGCGAGCTTCGGAACGAACAACGTGCGCGGATGACGAACCGACAGTCCGGCGATGGTTTCGCGCGCGGGAACGTCGGCGAGCCTGCCCGCACTCGACCAGCGCGCGGTCAGGCCTGCGCCCGGAAACCACGGGATCGTCGCGAGGATCTCGAGCTCGCACAGCTCGGACAGCGCCGCGAACTGTTGCCGATTGAACGGCGCAGAAAGTGGCTCGACCGCGTTCGGAAAGATCTTCGTGATCGCGAGGACGCGCACGCTACAGGTTGAAGACCTTGTCCATGCGCAGCAGCTTGAAGATCGCGAGCGGTTGATCGCGCGCGCCGGTAATCTGCATCGTTCCGCCGACTCCGCGCACACCTTTGTAGAGCTTGACGAGCGCTGCGACGCCCGAGCTATCGATCAGCTCGAGCCCTGCGAGATCGACGGTCACCTTCGCCGGCTTGCCTGCGACAATCCGATCGATCTCCTCGGCGAGCGGCGGCGCGCTGTTGATATCGAGCGAGCCACGAATCGCGAGCATCACGTCGCGGTCGTTGCGTTGCACGTCGAACGGCGTCGGCACTTCAGCTCCTCCCGACCGTCCGTACGGACGGCATGCGCTTGCACAACCGCCACAAGTTCGGCGGGCCTGGCTCGTAGGTCATCTCGTCGAGCATCGTCTTCGCGATGTGAATCCCCATTCCACCCTCTGGAAGTGACGACTCGTCGAGATCGCTCGGCACCGGCGCGACGCCTTCGATGTCGAACGGATTACCGTGATCCTTGATCTCGATGACGAGCTCGCGTTCGCGCGGTGTGATCGCGAGCTCGATGGCGCCGCCGCTTGCGCGGCCGTACGCGTGGACGGCGATGTTGTTGAAGATCTCCATGAATGCCGAGACCACCGCGGTGTCGAACGGGTCGCGGACGTCATGGGCCTGCGGATTTTCCGGGTCGCCCGGTTTGGAGCCCGAGACCAGCCGCGCC
>CAZDGY010000100.1:0-11686 GCA_964504685.1 uncultured Kofleriaceae bacterium
GTTCTCCTGGTCAGGCGAGGCCGTTCTTGGCGGCGAACGGGTCCCACGTCGAATCGGTGTGCCATTCGTATTCAGTGCCGTCCGCGACCCGGAGTGCCGTGTCGTGGCCGTGGAGCTCGGCGACATCTTCGCCGGTAAACGACGCCGGCGCACGCATCGCGAACGCGAGCACCTGATCGATCCGTTCGCCCGCGGTGTCTTTCGCCCAACCGACGCGCACGCTGCGATCGAGCGACGCTTCGCCGATGCCGAGTGCATCTGCGGCGATCGCGATCGCACGCGGACCGCTGAGCCGGATGATGCCGACTCCACCCGCGCCCGCCGCAGTCGCGACGGCCGCGATCGTGTCGGTCACGCTCACTCGGCGGCAGGGGCCGCGGCGGCTTCGCCCGGCACCACGAGGATGTGGCGATCTTCGCCTTCACCTTCGCTGCGGCTCGACAGACCGGGGATCTCCGCGATCGCCATGTGAACGATGCGGCGATCGTGCGGCGACATCGGCTGGAGCTCGACGATCTGCTTGGTCTGCAGCGCCTTCTCGCCCATCCGTTGCGCGAGGGTGCGCAAGCGCTCGACCTGCTTGTCGCGAAACCCGCCGGCATCGACGATCAACGGCTTGGTCCGCTCGGTGCTGCGGTCCTTGTACACGGCCTTGTTGACCATGTGCTGCAAGGCGTCGATCACGACTCCGTGCCGGCCGATCACGACCTCGGTATCCGCGGTCTGGATCTCGAGTACGGTCTTGTCGGTTTCTTCTTTGATGTCGATATCGGCCGAGATTCCCATTCGCTCGAGAACTCCGAGCAGGAAATCGCTCGCCTTCTCGGCGAGGTCTTCACGTTCAGCAGTAGCAGGCTGAGTCACGGCTTGTTCCATAACTATCTCCGGCGCTTCTTGCGCCTGCGCGCGCGAGGTTGTTCGCTCGTCGTTCCGGCTTCGCCCGGCGCGGCGGCGTCCTCGCTGTCATCGCCGTCGCCGGCGTCGTCGCCTGCTTCAGCTTCCGTGGGTTCGCTCGGTACATCGAGCACGAGCTTCGGCTTGCCGTTCTTACCGTTTGTCGATTTGCCGCTGCCGTTCGAGGCGGCTTTCTTGCCGGCCTTCGCGGTTTCCTTCACTTCGACGTCGATCACCGGCTTGGCCGCGGCGGTCGCCTTGTTCTTCTTGATCATCGCGGCGATCGCGAGGCTCTTCTTGTCGAACTTGTTCATGTAGACCGAGTGCAACGCGGTCAGCAGCGTGTTCGTCATCCAGTACAGCGACAGGCCCGCCGGGAACATGAACGACATCGTGCCGAACATGATCGGCATGCCGTACTTCATGATGTTCTGCTGCATCTTCTGCGACGGATCATCGTTCGTCGGCTGGAGCCGCGCTTGGATGAACATCGTGATGACAAGCGCGACCGGCAGGACGTAGTACGGATCGCGCGCGGTCAGATCGTCGATCCAGCCGGTGATGAACGGCTGGCGATAGAGCTCGCCGGCGGCCTGCAGCGTTCGATACAGCGCGATCCAGATCGGCATTTGCGCAAACATCGGCAGACAGCCGAGGACCGGGTTGACCTCGTGCTGCTTGTACAGCGCCATGGTCTCGACCTGGAGGCGCTGCTTGTCGCCCTTGTATTTCTCGTTGAGCGCCTTCATCTGCGGGCCGAGCGCGGCCATCGCCTTCATCGAGCGCATCGACTTGGTCGTCCAATACAGCGTCGCCGCCTTGACCGTGATCGTCAGCATGATGATCGCGATGCCCCAGTTGCCGACGACGCTGAAGAACTGCTGGAGCAGCCACAGCAGCGGCTTGCCGATGAAGCTGAACCAGCCGAGATCGATCGTCGTGTTGAAGCCGGTATCGAATCCGGCGACCTCGTCGACGTGCGCGAGCTGATCGATGTTCTTGGGCCCGAGATAGCCGACGATCTCGTGGCTGATCGACGGCGAGTCCTTCTGGAAGTTCTTCTGCTGATAGAGCAGATCGGTCTCGATCAGGCCGGTGGGGTCTGCGCGCGTGTGCTTGTCGACCGGATCGCCCTGGACCGGTTTCGGCGCAAACGCGACGAGCAGGAACGGATGCTCGAACCCCGTCCAGCGAATGTCGTGCTCGTAGCGCGCGCCTTCGCGTAGATCCTTGTAGCCGGTCGTGACTTCGCTGCCGTCGCGATAGGTCGACGACTCCCACACTCTCGCCGCGACCCGGCCCGAGCCGCTTTCGATCGTCTTCGGATCCTGGAACCCGAAGCTCGTGATCTGCAGCGTCTCGTGCGCTTCCTTATCGCCTTCGACCTTGACCTTGACCTTCACGGTCATCTTGACGAGGTAGGCCTCCGGATCGATCGAGAACGTCTTCTCGACGTCGAGCGCGGGCGTCGAAATCTTGTAGGTGACCTCGCGGTCGTTGATCTTCTCGCCGACCCACTCGCTGCGCGCGGGCAGCGAATACGTCGATGGCGTGTACGTGCGATCGAAGTTGACCGCGAAAGCGCCGGTGCCCGGTTGGGTCGGCAACAGCTCGCCCTTGCCGGGCAGCGACGCGTCGGATTGGTAGCGCGCGTCGGTCAGGTGCCACGAGGTCAGCACGCCGCCGTAGCTCGAGAACGTCGCGACGACGTTCGGATACGTCAGCGTGATCTTCTGTTCCTTGCCGAGCGGCGCGTCGGGCGAGGCGGCCGGCACGAGAGACGCGTTCGACGGCGTCGGAGCGGCAGTGCCCGTGTTAGCGGTGCTCGTTCCCGTCGCCGAGCCGGTCGCGGCCGACCCCGAGCCCTGCGCGGGCGGCGGCGGCGGATCCTTCTGGAAGAACTTCGACCAGGCGAGCATGACGAGAAACGCCAGCCCGACGGCGAGTAGCAACCGCTTGCCTTGGTCCTGCATTCAGTGCTGCTCCTGCACGTGGTCGCGACGACATCTGTGAACTGACTGCGGCACGGGGTCGTGCCCGCCGCGTGCAAACGGGTTGCAGCGCAGGATCCGCCAGACCGAGAGCGCGATGCCGACGACGATGCCACGCTCGCGCACTGCGGTGACCGCGTACTCCGAGCAGGTCGGCACGTAGCGACACGTCGGCGCGCGCTTCATCGGCGACAACACTCGACGGTAGAACCGAATCGGGAGCAGCACGATCCAGACCAGCGCTTCGTGAAAGCGCCGCGCGATCTGCTCTAGCGTGCGGGTCATGCGATCTGTTTGAGGAAGCGGTCGAGGTCAGGCGCGAAATCGTCGGGGTGAACCTGCCTTGCCGCCGAGGTCTTGGCAACAAGGACGATGTCCCACCCGTCGGGAACCCAGCCATGCTGGCGAATCCACTCGCGTACGAGGCGCCTGATCCGGTTGCGAGTTACCGCGTTCCCTACTTTCTTGGTGACCGTGATCCCGAGCCTTCCGACGAGCGCGGGATCACTTCGTTTTCGTGCGAGCGCGAGCAGGTGACGACCGTGGAGCTTGGTTCCGGTGGCCTGAACCTCGAGGAACTCGGCTCGTCGGCGCAGTCGCATCTCTTTTGAGATCGAGAGCCCGCGCCGCGTCACGTCGCGTTACTTCTTGGCGATCGTCACCGAGATGCGCTTGCGTCCCTTGGCGCGACGACGACGAAGCACTTCGCGACCTCCGCGAGTCTTCTTACGGGCGCGAAAGCCGTGGGTGCGTTTACGGCTCTTATTGTGGGGCTGATAGGTGCGCTTCACGGCTACTCTCCGACGTTTGCGGAGGGCGATCGATACTCAACCCGACTCGGGGTGTCAAGCCGCTGTGTACGCGGGGACGGAGGAACTTTTGTCAACTTTCTCCCCGGCGACGCGGTTGTCGGAGATTCCTCCGTCCCCACTGCGCGTTGATCTCCGCGGCGTGATTTCGCTCCCGTCACACTCCTGTTTCTCGACGCTGTCGGGAGTTCAATTGTTGGCTTTTTGCGCTTGCGCTTTTCGATCGCCATCTGTTACCAACGGCGAGTTTTCCGCTTGTGGACAAGTCCTGACGACTGGCCACGGGAGGAGCTCCAGAAGGAGTTGTGAATAACTTCTGGATTGCTTGTCTTTTGCCTGTGACCAATGAAGTTCAACTCGATGCATTCGCAGGACATTTGTGCCTGGAGCGTGGGATGACTGAACAGCTGCTTTGGGACACTGCGGTCGACCGCCTGAAATCGCGGGTGTCGGCGCAGAATTTCGACATGTGGCTGCGCCCGATCGAGCTCACCTCGTGGGACGGATCGATCCTGCGGCTGCGCGCCCCCAACAGCTACGTCCGGGTCTGGTTCGAGTCGAATTTCCTGTCCAGCTTGGTGAGCGAGCTTCGCTCCCTAGGGCACGAAAATATCCGGGTCGAGTTCGATCCCGACAGCGAAACGCGCCCGATCTCGGCTCCGGTAGTCGAAGCCCCGCTCGAGATGCCGCATGGATCGAAGCCGACCTCGGCGGTCGAGGCGGTCACGTCCGACGAATCGTCGCGGCCGAGCGAGGCCGCGGTGATCGCCGCGAGCGATGACTCCGGATTCTCGCCACCCGAGACCGCGACGCTCAACCCGCGCTACACGTTCGACACGTTCGTCGCTGGTCCGTCGAACCAACTCGCATTCGCGGCGTCGCAAGCGGCCGCTTCGAGCTATCCGCCGAAGTACAACCCGGTGTTCATCTGCGGCGGTGTCGGGTTGGGAAAGACCCACCTACTGCACGCGATCGGCCACCAGCAGCTCGCGAATCGCCCGGGCGCGCGGATCCTGTTCATCTCGTCCGAGCGGTTCATGAACGAGTACGTGCAGTCCATTCGCACGGGCAAGATGCACGAGTTCCGTCGCCGCTATCGCGAAGGCATCGATGTCTTGCTGATCGACGACGTGCAATTCCTCGCCGGCAAAGAGGGCACGCAGGACGAGTTCTTCCACACGTTCAACGCGCTGCACGAGAACCACCGCCAGATCGTGCTCACCGCCGACCGCAAGCCCCACGAGATTTCGGACATCGCGGACCGCCTGCGAACGCGCTTTGCCTGGGGCTTGCTCGCCGACATCGAGCCGCCCGAGCTCGAGGTTCGGATCGCGATCTTGCGCAAGAAAGCCGCGACCGAATCAGTGCCACTGCCCGACGACGTCGCGCTCTACATCGCCTCGGCGATCAAGAGCAACGTCCGAGAGCTCGAAGGCGCGTTGATCCGACTCGCTGCCTACGCTTCGCTGTCCAAGCGCACGATCGACCTCCAGTTCGCGCAGGAGACTCTAGGAACGGCGATCACGCGTCCCCGCGAGATCATCACGGTCGATTCGATCATCAAGGCGGTGGCGAGCTACTACGGCGTGAAGCCGGCCGACATCAAAGGCGACCGCCGCCACAAGTCGCTAGCGAACCCGCGGGCGATCGCGATGTACCTGTCGCGCCACCATACGAAGGACTCGTTCCCCGACCTCGGCCGCGCGTTCGGCAACAAGCACCACACGACCGTGATCTCCGCGGTCGAAAAGATCGCTCAGCGGGTCAAAGACGACGCGTCCGTGCGCAGCGAAATCCACGCGCTCGAAGCGATGATCCTGCGATGAATGCGATGTGGACTAGTCTGAGGGAAGAGTTGTGGACCAGCCGTGCGTCGTCGGTGCGCCCTCGGTTGTCCACACCTACGGAGCATGTCATCCATCCCCAGGCAGAACGTCAGACCGTCGTGGTGCTATCGCGGAAATCTCAGGGAGAACGCTTCGCTCCCGCGATGTCCACATGTTCACAACCATCTACTAGATCTGATTCTAAGAAGATTTTTATTCTTAAAGAACAGATAGAGCGAAGAGCAAAGACGAGATAGGCGAAGGTGACCATGGAGTTTCGCATCGCAAAGACCGAGTTCCTGCGTGGCCTGCGTCTCGCGCAAGGCATCGCCGATCGCAAGAGCACCATGCCGATGCTCGCGAACGTGTTGCTCCGCACGCAGGGCAAGAATCAGCTGCTCGTAGCAGCGACCGACCTGAACGTCTCGCTGACCGCAGAGCTCAAGAGCTCGAACGCGACCGAAGGCGGCATCACGCTCGGTGCGAAGAACCTGTACGAGCTCATCGCGAACGCTCCAGGCGACGACATCACGCTCAAGAAAGCCGACAATCACTGGGCTGAAATTCGCTCGGGCAAGGTCACGTATCGCGTCGTCGGCATGCCCGACCGCGACTTTCCGAAGGTTCCCGACCATCGCGAAGCGACGTACTCGACCGTCGAGTCCTCGGTGCTGCGCGAGATGATCGACCGGACGCTGTTCTCGGTGTGCAACGACGAGACGAGATTTCACCTCAACGGCGTGTACTTCGAGAGCGACGGCTCCAAGGCGAGGATGGTCTCGACCGATGGCCATCGGCTGTCGAAGGTCGAGCGCACGATCGCGAACGGGCCGAAACTGTCGGCTGGAATCATCATCCCGAAGAAGGGCCTGCTCGAGATCAAGAAGGTTCTCGAGGGTGGCGCGAGCTGCAAGATCGCGATCAAGACGCCGCACCTGTTCCTCGTGCAAGACGACATCGCGCTCGCGGTGAAGCTCATCGACGCGCAGTTTCCGCCGTTCGAGCAGGTCATCCCGAAGGACCACAAGAAGATCATCACGATCGATCGCGGTCGCTTCGTAGACGCATTGCGCCGCGCGCAGCTGATGTCATCGGAGACTCGCGGGGTGAAGGTCGCGGCGACGAAAGACGGCGTCACGGTCACGAGCGACAACCCGGATCTCGGCGAGGTTCGCGAGGAGCTCGAGGCCGAGTACAAAGGCGAAGCGATCGCAGTCGGCTTCAACCCGAAGTACGTCGTCGAGTTGCTCGGTCAGATGACGAGCGACCAGATCACGATCGCCCTCGGTGGCGAGCTCGACCCCGGCCTCGTGCGGCCGATCGGAAGCGACGACTACCTCGGCGTCGTCATGCCGATGCGGATCTAGCGCCTGCACGTCTCGCTGCTGTCCGTCTCCGGGGTGCGCAACCTCGCGCCTCTGCAGCTCGTGCCGCGTGCACGATTCAACGTGTTCGTGGGCGACAACGGCCAGGGCAAGACGAACTTGCTCGAGGCGCTCTACGTGGTGTCGGCGCTGCGCTCGTTTCGAACCGCGAAGCTCGCCGACCTCATCGCGTTTGGACAGCCCAAGGCCGCCATTGCCGCGAGGGTCGAGCGCGGAGGTATGACGAGGCTTTACGAGGTCGACCTCGAGCCCGGCGGGCGCAGGGTCCGGCTCGACGACAAGGCGGTTCGGCCGCTCGCGCGCTACTTCGGCGGGTTCAACGTCGTGGTGTTCACGCCCGAGGACCTCGCGTTGCCGAGAGGAGCGCCCGGTGACCGGCGCAAGTTTCTCGACCGCGCGGTGTTCAACGTGCAGCCCGATTTTCTCGCGCTCGCGCTCGACTACGACAAGGCCCTCAAGCAACGTAACGCGCTGCTCAAGATGGCCGGGCAGGGCGCGCTGACCCCCGCCCGACTCGACGAGCTGCTCGCCGGCTACGACCCCCAGATCGCCCGGCTCGGCGTCGCGGTCGCCGCGGCGCGGGCGCAAGTCATCGCCCGGCTCGTGCCCGATCTGGCGGCCTCGTTCGCGGCGATCACGCGGAGCGGGCTATCGGCGAGCGTGCGCTACGTCTCGGAGGTCGCCGGCGCCACGCCCGACCAGGTCGAGCAGATGCTGCGCGAAGGCAGGGCCCGAGATGTAGCCCGCCAGGCGACGTCCACGGGCCCCCACCGTGACGATGTCCTACTCGAGCTCGATGGCCGCGAGGCCGGGAGTTTTGCGTCTCAGGGCCAGCTGCGCGCGATCATGCTCGCTTGGAAGACCGCCGAGCTCGTCATGCTGTCCCGCGCACACGGCGATCCACCGATCTTGCTGCTCGACGACGTGTCGAGCGAGCTCGATCCTAGCCGCAACGCGTACCTGTTCGAGCACGTCGCTTCGCACGCCGGACAGTGCTTCATCACGACCACCCATGCCGACCATGTTCTGGTCGCCGGAGACCGGGCGAACTACCGGATCGAAAGTGGCAAGATTTCCTCGTGAAATCCGACACATGATCCTTCTTGCGGGGTGAGGTTCGTGGTAAACAAATAGCTCCTCCGCGATCGCTTTTTTGATGGCTGATCCGACCACGAATCCATCCGCGTCTTCGACCTACGACGACAGCTCGATCGGTGTCCTCAAAGGGCTCGAAGGCGTGCGCAAACGCCCCGGCATGTACATCGGCGATACCGATGACGGCACCGGTCTGCATCACCTCGTGCACGAGGTCGTCGACAACTCGGTCGACGAGCATCTGGCCGGTCACTGCAATCGCATCGACGTCGTCATTCACTTCGACAACTCGATCACCGTCGAAGACAACGGACGCGGCATTCCGGTCGGCATTCACCCCATCGAGAATCGGCCAACCGCCGAGCTCGTGATGACCGTGCTGCACGCCGGCGGCAAGTTCGGCGGCGCCGGCTACAAAGTCTCGGGCGGCTTGCACGGCGTCGGTGTGTCCGCGGTCAACGCGCTATCCGATTGGCTGAAGCTCGAGATTCGTCGCGACGGCAAGGTCTACTACCAAGAGTACGCGCGCGGCATCCCGGTCACCGAGTTCAAGCAGACCGGCGTCACCGATCGCCGCGGCACGAAGATCACGTTCCATCCCGATCCCGACATCTTCAAAAACATCCTCGAGTTTTCGTTCGAGCAGCTCGCTCAAAAGCTGCGCGAGCTATCGTACTTGAACAGCGGCCTCGAGATCGTGATTCGCGACGAGCGCAACGACAAGACCCAGACGTTCAAGTTCGAGGGCGGCATCGCGACCTACGTCGCCGATCTCAACGCGAACAAGACGCTCGTGTCCGAGGTGGTCTACTTCACCGGGTCGCACGAAATCACCGGCCCCGACGACGCGTGCCAGGTCGATGTCGCGCTGCAGTGGAACGACGGCTACTCCGAGCTCGTCACCTGCTTTACGAACACGATCAAGAATCGCGACGGCGGCACCCATCTCACCGGGTTTCGCCAGGCACTGACCCGGACGATCAACGCGTACGCGAACGACAACAAGCTGCTCAAAGACGCCAAGGGCGGTCTGTCCGGCGAGGATCTGCGCGAAGGCTTGACCGCGGTCGTCTCGGTCAAGGTCGGCGATCCGAAGTACTCGAACCAGGCCAAGGATAAGCTCGTGTCGTCGGAGGTCGCGACCGCGGTGTCGACCGTCGTCACCGACAAGCTCGGCCAGTACCTCGAACAGCATCCGAAAGATGCGCGGACGATCGTGTCGAAGGCGCTGCTCGCGTCGCGCGCTCGCGAAGCCGCACGCAAGGCGCGCGAGATGGTTCAGCGCAAAGGCGCGCTCGAGCTGACCTCGCTACCGGGCAAGCTCGCCGACTGTCAGGAGCGCGATCCCGAGAAGTGCGAGCTGTTCATCGTCGAGGGCGAGTCCGCCGGTGGCTCGGCGAAGCAGGGTCGCGACCGGGCGATTCAGGCGATCCTCCCGCTCAAGGGCAAGATCCTCAACGTCGAGAAGGTTCGCTTCGATCGCATGCTCGCGTCGCAAGAGCTGACCACGCTGATCACGGCGCTCGGTGCCGGCGTCGGCGAGGAAAAAGATCTCGGCAAGCTGCGGTACCACAAGATCATCGTGATGACCGATGCCGATGTCGACGGCAGTCACATTCGCACGCTGCTCCTCACGTTCTTCTTTCGCCACTACAACGAGCTATTCGAGGGCGGACACATCTACATCGCGCAGCCGCCGCTCTACAAAGTGAAGAAGGGCAAGACCGAGCTGTATCTCAAGAACGAAGCGGCGCTCGAAGACTTTTTGCTCGCGACGGTGACGAAAGAGACCGTGCTCGCGCCTGGCAGCGGCGATCACATAACCGGCGCGCCGCTGGCCGAGATCGTCAAGCGCATTTCGCAGGCTCGACGGCTGCGGGCGCAGATCGACAAGCGCGCCGACGAGCGCATCGTCTCGGCGTTCGCCGACGTGCAGCTGTCCGAAGACGACCTGCGCGATCGCAACAAGCTCGAGCGGATCGAAGCGAAAGTCATGGCCGAAGTGTCTCGCCGCCACGGCGAGCTCGGGCAGGCGGTGCCCGAGTACAAGCAAGACTCCGAGCACGGGACATGGGAGATGCGGTTCTCCGCAGGACAGCACGGCGTGCGTCGCCACTTCTCGGTCAGCGCCGACTTGCTGCGCACCGCCGAGTTCGCCGAGCTCAAGAAGATTTCGAGTGAGCTAAAGACCAAGCTCCCCGATCCGATTCGCCTCGTCCACGACGACGAGACCCAAGAGGTCAAGAGCTGGGACGAGATCGCCTCCGCGATCGATGCGCTCGGCCGCAAAGGCCTACAGATCCAGCGCTACAAAGGTCTCGGCGAGATGAACGCCGACCAGCTGTGGGAGACCACGATGGATCCGGCCCGTCGCAATCTCCTCAAAGTAAAAATCGAAGAGATGGAAGAAGCCGATGGCATCTTCACGAAGCTGATGGGCGACCTCGTAGAGCCGCGCCGCGAATTCATCGAAGAGAACGCGCTCAACGTCCGCAACCTCGACGTCTGAGCTGGGGACGCTGTCGCTTCTGTCAACTTGGGTGACGCGAGCTCTGCTGTAACTAGTGGCAATCGCGCGCGTTCGCTGGGGACGCTGTCGCTATTGTCAACTTGCGGGGGGGGCCGGTGGGTTTGAAGCGGTGGGTTTGGAGCGGTGCGCTTTGGGGCGGATGCTCAGGATGGAGCCGCGGTCTTCGCGCCGATCGCCGCGGACGTGGCCATGAACGGGCCGCCAAACCACAGGCGTGGGCCGAGGCCGCGAGTCACCGCACTTGCGCCGAGCCGGCTTAGCTCCGCGGCGTAGTCGCGCACGAACTTGATGTCGGCGATCACGAACCGGCCGCCGGGCTTCAGCACGCGCATGATCTCCGCGAGCGCCTTCGCGCGCTCGGCGGCCGCCGGGATGTTGTGAATCGCGAGGCTCGACACGACGACATCCACACTGGCATCGGGAAGCGCGAGCGTTCGCATATCGCAGCTCACGAGCTCGACCTGTTCGCTAACGCCTTCGAGCTCTGCGTTGCGTCGCGTCACCGCCTCCGCGTTGCCGGACTGATCTCGCCGCGACCAGATATCGATGCCGATCGCTTTGCCGCGCGGCACTCTTTCAGCGGCCGCGAGCAATACCGCGCCGCGCCCGCAGCCGACATCGAGAACGGTTTCGTCGCCAGCGAGTGCGAGCTCGTCGAGCAGCGCGCCCCACACGACGTGCTTGCCGATTCGCGTCGCGTAGAAGAACGCGCCGCCGCACAACACGCCGATCGCGAGGCCGTAGACGCCGATCCACTGCAACGTGTCGTCGCCGAGTGCGCGGCCATAACTAAACGACGCCGCGCCCGCAATGAATGCGAGCGCGAACCCGACGAGCACGTACGGGGCGTCGAAGCCGTAGTCGCCCTTCCTCGTCATAGCGCGCGATGCCGAGCTTCTTGCAAGAGCGGCGCGACGTGCTCGCTGTCGTTGAGTCGAACCACTTGCAGGTCCGAAAGTCCGCTCCCCGACAGTGCGTTGAGCGTCGCCGGGGCCTGGCGAAACGTCCACACCCGTTCGAGAGGCAACCCGAGCAGTTGGCACAACAGCACGCGATTGACCGCATCGTGAGCAGCGATCAGCGCCGTCTCGTCACCCCGCAGTCGATCGCAAGCCGCTACGAGCACCGGCCACGCGCGCGCGCGGACCTCGCCGAG
>CAZDGY010000101.1:0-11631 GCA_964504685.1 uncultured Kofleriaceae bacterium
CTACAAGACCGATCAGTGGGTCGCCGGTCCGAACGACGAGTGGTTGCGCCGTCAGCGGATCAACACCCAGCGCCAGCGGCTCGAAGCGAGCGAGCTCGGCCGGCTACAAGATCAAGAGCGGCGTGACGCCGAGGCTCGCGCCCGCGCGCGCCAGAAAGAATGGGACGAGCGCCGCCGTCAAGACGCGCAGATCCAGCGCCAGCTCGAAGAGCAGCGGCGCCGCGACGATGCGGAGCAGAAGCGCCGCAACGAAGAGGCCCGCCGGCTCGCCGACCAGCGCCGCCAGCTGCAAGAGCAGCAGCGCAACGCGAAGACCGAAGCGGAACGCAAGCGGCTCGAAGAGCAGCAGCGCAAGGTCGACGAGGACCGCCGCAAGCACGCCGAAGAAGAGCAGCACCGTCGCAACGACGAGGCCAAGAAGCAGCAGGAAGAGCTAGCGAGGCACCAGGCCGAAGACAAGAAGCGGCAGGAAGAGGCCGCGAAGCACTTCGAGCAAGACAAGGCGAAGCACGAGGCCGAGAAGAAAGCGCTCGAGGACTCGCGGCGCAAGCAGCAGGAAGAAGAGGCGCGCAAGAAGGGCGAAGAGGACCGCAAGCACGCCGCCGAGGAGCAGAAGCGCCAGGCCGAGGACCAGAAGAAGCACGAGGCCGAGGCCGCCAAGCTAAAGGCCGCCGAGGACAAGAAGCACGCCGAAGAGGACAAGAAGCGCGCGGAAGAGGACAAGAAGAAGGCGGAAGAGGACAAGAAGCACGCCGCCGAAGACCAGAAGAAAGCCGCCGAAGAGCAGAAGAAGGCGGACGCTGAAGCGAAGAAGAAGGCGGAAGAGGACAAGAAGCACGCCGCCGAAGACCAGAAGAAGCACGACGACGAGCAGAAGAAGGCGGACGCCGAAGCGAAGAAGCACGACGCCGAAGCCGCCAGGCTCAAGGCCGACGAAGACAAGAGGAAGGCCGAAGACGACAAGAAGCACGCGGCCGACGATCAGAAGAAGCAGCAGGAAGAGCAGAAGAGAGCCGCCGAGGATCAGAAGAAGCACGACGCCGAGACCAAGAAGGCCGCCGAGGATCAAAAGAGGGCCGCCGAAGAGCAGAAGAAAGCGGACGCCGACAAGCAGAAGGCGGACGCGGCTCGGATCAAGGCGGACGAAGACAAGAAGAAGCAGGACGAGGCGAAGGCCAAGGCCGGCGCCGACAAGCAGAAGGCGGAAGACGACAGGAAGAAGGCCGCCGAAGATCAGAAGAAGGCGGCCGAAGAACAGAAGAAAGCCGCCGACGACAAGAAGAAGTCCGACGCCGACGCGGCAGCCAAGAAAAAGGCTGACGAAGACGCGAAGAAGAAGCCGCCTCCGCCGCCACCGCACAAGTAACGGAACGAGAGCGCTTCGAGAGCGTCGAGCCCGAAGCTCGGCGCTCTTCGTGCGTGTGGCTATTTCTGCTGCAGCTGTTGCAGCATCGCGGCGAGCGTCGCGTTGACCTCGGCTTGCGACGCGGCGCGCAGCCGGCCGAGCTCGAACACCTGATCGATCGCGCGCGAGTGGTGCAAGCCCTTGCGGTCGAGCAGCATGCGCAGCTTGAGGTTCGCCCCGAGGTACTCGATGGTCAGATCGATCTCGTTGATGCCCATCGCCTGTGCAGCTTGTGCCGGCGGCGCGAACTTGCCCTCGAAGTGCTGGCCGGTCGCGGTGGTCGTGATGTCGATGACGCGATAGTCCATCGCGCCGAGTCCGTCGCGCAGCCGTTCGATGTCTTGGTTGCGCATCGTGATCGGGATCGAGTCGTGAATGTCGAACGACCAGTTGATGTCGACGCTGCCGCGGATCTCCCAGTTGACGTCGCGGTTCGACATCGCGACACCGGGCGGGACGCGCAGCTGGAACGGCAACGGCAAGACGTCGTTGTGCGCCGCGCGCCACGGTCCCTGGCGCACGAGGAAGCGGTCCCACACGTGACCGTTCTTCGCGCCGCTCTTGTGATACTCGACGAGCTCGACCGTGATCGAAGCGATCGTCTGGCTGTCGAGCGACGTGAACTCGACGTAGCCGTCGATGTACGCGCCGTTGAAGAACGTGTCTTGCGGCAGCGCGAGCAGCAGCACGCCGTTCGAGTTGTTGCCTTGCTTGCGATACGCCATCGCCGCCGGCGTCGGGGTCGACGTGCTCGGCGTCGCCGGCATCTGCGCGACTTGCTGCTGCTGGCGCGCCGCGATCATCGCCTTCAACTGCTCGGGCACGTCGGTCGCCATCACGGTCGCGGTGCCGTCGACCTTCCAGCTCACGCCGAGCTGGATCTGACCGAGCCAGACTTGGCTGCCGGGATGGAGCGGCGCGGGTTCGTGACCGAGATGGACGCCGTCGACCCACGTGCCGTTCGCCGAGCCGAGGTCGCGGACGAACGCTTGGCCGCCCTCGACGTAGATCTCGGCGTGGCGGCGCGACAGCGTCGGATCGGCGAACGAGAGCTGACATGCGTCGGGATCGCGGCCGGCAAACACCCGCGCGGTGATCCCTTCGAGCGTGGCGGTCGCTGCACCGAGCACAAGCTGGATCGTCATGAGTCCACGTTATCAAAGGTCGCAGCCATGTTATGCACGCGACGTGACCGAACAATCCGTGGTGCCCGACGGGCATCCGACCGAGCTCAAGGGTCACCTCGATGCGCGGACGATCGCGGCCGGCATCCTCGTCGCCGCGATCATGGGCGCGTCGTACCCGTACATGGTGCTGAAGCTCGGCTTTGGCCCCAACGTATCGGTCGTCGCAGCGTTCTTCGGGTTCCTGTTCTTGCGTCTGTTCGAGCTCGGCAAGCGCGGACACTACAACCGCTGGCAGAACAACCTCGCCGAGGCAGCCGGCACGAGTGCGGCGCAGACCGCGTTCATGTGCGTGCTGCTCGCCGCGTTCGAGATCTTGCGCAAGACGCGGCCCGATATCTTCGGAATGGAGCTAACGCCGATCAAGTCGTTCTTGTGGCTAACGTCGGCGTGCTCGCTCGGTGTGCTGCTCGCCGTTCCTTTGCGGCGGCACTTCATCGTCGACGAGAAGCTTCCGTTCGTCGACGGCCTCGCGACCGCCGAGACGTTGACCGTGATGGATCCGCCGAAGACCGCCAGCGCGAAGATCCAACGCGATGCACTGGCCGCGTTCCGCGCGGTGATGCTCGGACTCGTCGTGTCCGGCCTGCTGATGTTGATCCGCGAAGATGGCAAGCTGCTCGCGCTCGTGCCCGAGGGCTGGGACGCGCCGTGGGGTTACTTCAACTGGAAGTCGCTCGACATCGACAACAACGGTTGGCTGGTGCTCGTCCCGCAGGGCGTGATCCTCGCGCAGCTCGGCGTCGGCGCGTCGTACAGCTTGCTCAGCATCGGCTCCGGCATGATCGTCGGCCTCCGCATCAACCTCAGCATGATGGCCGGCAGCGTGCTCGCTTGGGTGGTCGCGCCCTACTTCATCACGAAGTACGCCGTACCGATTCACGCCGACGCCGTCACGACGGTGACCGGAGGGGTCGCCAAGACCGTGGTCACCATGGTCCCCGCGATCACGCCCGACCACAACGAGATCCTGTTCTGGGTGATGTGGCCTGCGACCGGCATGCTAGTCGCCGGCGGAATCACCGCGCTCGCGTTGCGCTGGCGCATCCTGATCGAAACGTTCCGCAGCTTGCGCCACGCGACGATCGGCGGCGAAGAGATGCCGTTGTCCGTCGTCGCGATCGGGGTCGCGATCAGTGGCACGACGCTGTGCGCGATCCAAGCGACGCTGCTCGACATGCCGGTATGGATGACGATCGCTGCGATCATATTCTCGGTCCCGCTGATGCTCGTCGGCCTGCGCGTGCTCGGCGAGACGAACTGGGGTCCGATCAGCGCGCTGTCGAACATGATGCAGGGCGTGTTCGCCGCGATCGCGCCCGGCAACATCGGCGCGAACATGGTCGCGAGTGGCACGACCGGCACGATCGCGACGTCGTCCGAAGCGATCATGCAGGACTATAAGTGCGGCGAGGTCATCGGGACGAAGCCGCGCAACCTGACGATCATGCAACTGCTCGCGGTGCCGGTGGGCGCGGCGGCGGTCTCGTGGATCTATCCCGCGCTCAGCAGCACGTACGGCATCGTCGATAAGACCGGACCCGCGGGCGAGTTGGTCAAGGCCGAGCTGCGCTCGCCGATCTCACGCAAGTGGGCTGGGTTCGCGACGATCCTCAAAGATGGCGCGAGCAGCCTGCCGACATCGGCGCTGTGGGCGCTCGTGATCTTCTCGATCCTCGGCGTGGTGTTCACCGTGCTCGAAGCGAATCCGAAGCTCAAGAAGTGGATTCCGTCCCCGACCGGCGTCGGCATCGGAATCCTCGTCGGGTTCTCGGTCGTGTTCACGATGTTCATCGGCGGCATCATCGGCTACATCTGGGAACGCAAGAGCAAGGCGACCGCGGACGTCTATATGGTGCCGCTCGCGTCGGGTCTGATCGCCGGCGAGGCGCTCGTCGCGGTCATCGGATCGATCTATCTGGTCGCGCGCGGTTGACGGGCGTCGTCGTCTCTTAGGCTGCGCGTGCGACGTAGTGCTCGCTCGGGCCGATGTACTGGCGCAGCCGATCGATCGCACGCCACATCAGCTGGCACACGCGCGATTGCGTCACCGACAGCACGAGGCCGATCTCGGCAAACGTTAGCTCGTCGATGAAATGCAGATTCAAGATCGTTTGATCGCGCGGCTCGAGCTTGTCGAGCGCGACCGAGACCATCTCGATCACCTCGCTGCGTTCCGCCATGACGTCCGGCGCCGCGGTCGTGCTCGTCGGCATGCGCACGAGCTCGTCGTCGAGCGAGCCAACCGCGAAGTCGGCGAGCAACGCGAGCTGATCTTGATACTCCTCGATCGTCACGCCGAGCGCCGCGGCGATCCGCTCGTGGCTCGGCGGCTGGCCGTCGACTTGCTCGAGCTCGCGGATCGTACGCACGACCTTACGGGCTAGCTTGCGGACGCGGCGCGGCATCATGTCGCCACAGCGCAGCTCGTCGATGATCGCGCCGCGAATCCGCCGCTCGGCGAACGCGAGGAACGGCTCGCCGCGGGTGTCGTCGAACCGATCCGCCGCTTCGACCAAGCCGACCATTCCTGCCGAGATCAGGTCGTCGCGCTGGATCCAGTCCGGGCAGCGGCGCGCGATGCGCAGCGCGATCCGGCGAACGATCCCGATGTGGGTGGAGATGAGACGGTCTCGACGGGTCGCTGCGGCGCGCATGACCAGGTGAACTGCGACTGGCGAGCCAGCTTACGGACTCGCAAGTCCTAGCGAGTTCGCCAGGATCGCGCGTCGTCCCCGGGGTGATCGCCGACCCACCCGGGTACGGCGCCGCGTGTTAACGCCGACTACCGTCGGAGAATCTACGAGGCGGCGCGGTCGCTGATCAGCTGGTGCTCGACGAGCCGATGGTACGTGCCGCGCCGCTCCATCAGCTCGTCGTGCGCGCCCTGCTCGACGATCCGCGCGTTCTCGATCACCACGATCCGGTCGGCGTCGCGCACCGTGCTGAGCCTATGGGCGACAACGATCGTCGTGCGGCCTTTCATCATGCGGGCGAGCGCGGCTTGCACCGCCGCCTCGCTCTCGGCGTCGAGGTTCGACGTGGCCTCGTCGAGGATCAGCACGCGTGGGTTCGCGAGCAACGCACGGGCGAGCGCGATCCGTTGCTTCTGGCCGCCGGACAGCTTCGTGCCGCGTTCGCCGATAACCGTGTCGTACCCGTCCGGAAACCCGGTCACGAAGTCATGCGCATAGGCGTCGCGCGCCGCTTGCTCGATCTCGGCGTGACTCGCGCCGTCGCGGGCGTAGCCAATGTTCTCGCGGATCGAACCGGTGAACAGCACCGGCTCTTGCGCGACCATCGCGAGCGCGCCGCGCAACTCGCGCAGCGACAGCTCGCGGACGTCGATGCCCTCGAACGTCACGCGGCCCGCATCGACATCGTAGAACCGATACAGCAGCGACAGGATCGTCGACTTGCCCGCGCCCGACGGTCCGACGAGCGCGATGACCTCGCCCGGGCGAATCGTCAGATCCACGTCGGTGAGCACGGCTTGGCCGCGCCGAGCCGGATACGAGAACGTCACACCTTCGAACGCGATCGCGCCCTCGCCGGCCGGCAACGCACGCGGTGTTTCGGGATCGCGAATCTCGGGCACGGTGTCGATCACCGCGAACAGCCGATCGGTCGCACCTGCGGCGCGCTGCAGCGAGCCCCACAGGCCAGACAAGTCCGCGATCGCGGCCGACACGATGAACGTGTAGAAGAAGAACGACGTCAGCTCACCCGCTTTGATCTCGTGATGGACGAGCGCGGTGCCGCCGAGCCAGACCACGACGGCGATGCCGGCCGAGCCGGTCGTCATCGCGGTCGCGAAGAACGACGCGCGCCACCGCACGAGCTCGAGCGTCTTGCGAAACGCGCCCTCGACGCCGGCGCGATAGCGCTTCGCCTCGTGCTGCTCGCGCACGAACGCCTGCACGGTCGCGATCGCTCCGAACGACTCTTGAACCTCGCCCGAAACCTTCGCGAGCTCGTCTTGCACGCCGCGGGTCATCACGCGGATCTTGCGACCGAAGAACACGGTCGCGAACGTGATCGGCGGAACGATCGCGAGCATCTCGAGCGTGAGCTGCCAGTTGATCACGAACAACATCACGATCGCGCCGAGCATCTGGACCGCGTTGCGCGTCGCCATCGACAGCTCGCTGCCGACGACGTCTTCGATCACCGTGACGTCCGACGCGAGCCGCCCGACCAACTCGCCGGAGCGTCGATCGTAGAACCAACCGAGCGGCAGCGTGAGGATCCGATCGACGACGAGCCCGCGCAGATCCGCGACGACGCGCTCGCCGAGCCAGCTCACGCTGTAGTGACGCAGCCAGATCAACCCGCCGTTGATCACGAACAAGCCGCACAGCCCGAGCACGATCCAGTTCAGCTTCTCGGTCGTCGCTTCGGTCAGCCCCGAGTCGATCGCGAACCGCGCCGCCTGCGGATAGACCAGCGTGATCGCCGAGGCCAAGACCAGCGTGACGAGCGCGAGCAAGAACCGCCCGCGGTGTGGCCTGATCAGCGCGGTCAGTCGCCACAACACGGCGAGTCGCCGCGGCGCGCGTGGTCGATCCGTGGCCGAATCGCCGTCACTATCCTCGACGTAGGGCGCGGCCATCGGCACTACATAGCGCGCCCGGTCGATGGTGTCAGCTGATAGGCTGCGGCGATGAAATCGGCGATAGGTGCAATGGCAGCGGCGGGCCTCGCGCTCGCCTTCGTGGGATGTCACAAGGACGGCGGCGCCTCGTCGTCGGACCCATCGGCCTCACGGCCCGCGGACGAGGTCGACGCGATGTGGAAGCTCGCGCCCGACAACCTAGTCGTCGGCTTTGTTGCGTCGGGTCGTGCGGTCGAGCTCGCTTCGCATGTCGTGCCGACCTTGCTCGACGTGATGAGCCTGCCCGACATGGAGCAGTTCGCGCCGATCATCAAGGCCGGCCTCGCAGCGGCGGGCATGCCGTCCGGTCAGTTCCTCGATCTCGGCTTTGCGGCGAAGCCGTGCGCGGTGTTCGCGATGAAGACCGGCGAGCCGATCGTGATCATCCCGCTCGGCGATCGCGACAAGCTCGTGAAGTCGCTCAAAGGCAAGCGCGGCGACGTCGACGAGATCGACAAGCTGAAGTGCAAGCCGATCGCCGGCGTCTATGCGTGCGCCGAGGACGTCGCGCAACTCGATCATCTCGGCAAAGGTCCGGTGCCAGGCAAGGCCGCGGTCAGCGGCGTCCGCGGCGACATCGAGGTCTACGCGCCCGAGCTGCCGATCCCGGGGATGCCGAGCGCGTTGTCGGTCGCGATCGGGCTCGACCCCGGCCAAGTCGACGTGCGCGCGTTCCTCGCGGGAGCGCCGTCCGGTCCACTCACGGTGGCGCGGATGATGAAGCCGCTCGCCGTCGATCCGAAGCGCCTCGCCGGGTTCGCGACGTTCGATATCGGTCCGGCGCTGCTCGGTGTGCCGAACATGCCGCTCGTCGGCGGCGTGTCGACCTCCGACGTCGCTCACTCGCTGAAAGGGCCGGTGTTAGTCACGCTGCCCGCCGGCCTGTTCGACATCCAGGTCCACGCGCCGCTCACCGATCCCAAGCCGTTCTCCACGCTGCTCGAGCACTGCAGCGAGCTCGCGGGCGCTGGCCTGCCGATCACCGTCACCGCTCACGACGGCGCATGTCGGATCGAATCGCCGCAGGTGCCGGGCGTCGGCGTCGACATCTGGGTCGAAGACAAAGAGCTGCGCGTCGCCAGCAAGAAAGGCGGTCCGCCCACCGGCAAGGACGTGCCGCTCACCGCGGTCGGCAAAGAGCTCGCATCCGGCGATTGGACGGTCGCGCTATGGGGCCGCGGCTCGTTACTCGCACCGTCGGTCGTACCGTTCCAGCTGCCCGCCGGCCTGCTTCCACCCGAGGCGAAGGTCGCGTTGCGCGCGATGGGCATGATGTCCGAGATCGGGATGGGCGTGAAGATCGGCGACGACGGTGTCCGCGTCCGTCTGTCGTTCCGCACCGCGTTCGGGAACCCGCCGGATGTCTTGAAGAAGATCCTCGAGATCTCGCCGGATGACTTCCTCACCGGCAAGGCCGGCGACAAAGCCAAGGCGATCGCCGCCGCTGCACCGAGCTCGCCGTTCGCGGGCGACGTCGCGTCCGGACAATCCGGCATGATGTTGCCCGCCGCGATCGTCGGCATCCTCGCCGCGGTCGCCGTCCCCGCGTTCATGGACTACATGAAGAAGTCGAAGGCGTCCGAGGCGACGCTCGAGCTCAACAAGATCGCGAAGTCGGCGAAGCGCTACTACGGCGAGAACAGCAAGTTCCCGATCGGTGATATCGCGGCCCCGCCGACCTGCTGCGGCACCCCCGATAACAAGTGCGCAGCGAACCCCGCGGAGTGGCAGCAAGGGCCTTGGACCGAGCTCGGCTTCGCGATCGACGAGCCGCACGATTATCGCTACAGCTATCACTCCGACGGCAAGACGATCACCGCGAAGGCGATCGGCGATACCGACTGCGATGGTCAGGACGCCGAGTTCACGCTCGACGTCACGGTGGATGCGGGCGGCCTGCCGGTCACGAACATCACGAAGCCGCCGCCGGGCGCTCATTAATCGCCTCGAAGCTCGCCCGCGCGCGATCCATACTCCGGCATGCGGGCACTGATCCCTGTCGTCGTGTTTGTCGCGTTCGGCTCGAGCCGGTTTGCTGTCGCCGGTCCGAAGCCGCCGCAATGTGACGCCGCCAACACCAAGCGCGCCGCGAAGGTAGCGCTAACCGCAGCGCGCACCGCCGGCGTTCGCGACGACGCGCTCGCGAGCTGCGCGACGACCGAGCCAACGTGCGGCGACCCGGCCGACAGCGTCGATCCGAGCCGTTGCAAGATTACGGTGGCGGCTCGCGACAGTCGCTACGAGGTCTCGGTTCGACCGGCGGCGATCGACGGGGCCCCGCGAAACTATTCGGCGTGGCTCGCACTCGACACGTTCGCGGTCGGCAACACCGAGGTCGCCGGCGAGCGCTGGGGCGTCGTCGGGTCGGTCGCGGTGATCGGCGTGCCGGGCTCCGCGATTCACACGCATGGCGGCGATCCAGCAGCGATCGGTCGCGGTTCGTTCCACGTCTACAACCGGGGCAAGACCGCGGCGCACGTGACGCTGCGCTCGGCGGCGTGGCTGCACGATGGCCAGTGCAATCTGCCCGGCGATCCCGTTGCGCTGCCGAAGGCGACGCTCGCGCCGGCCGTGGTACCCGCCGGCGGTGACGTCGAGCTCGTCGTCGAGTTTCCGGCCCAGCACGCCTATCAGAGCTGGTGCGACCGGTTCGGCGTCGCGGTCGAGCTCGACGTCGACGGTAAGACGCTTCGCTCGGCGACCGAGATCGACGTCTCGCGCATCGACCCCGTCCGCTAATCTTCCAGCGGCGCTGTGGCGGGCGACGGATCGTGCGGCGTCGTCATGTCGAACAACGCGGCGAGCTCGTCTTCTTTCTTCGCGGCGTCTTTGCGGCCGAGGTCGATCAGCTCCGACGCGTAGTCGCCGTCGAACAACAAGTACGACAGCAAGTCGCTCTCGTGCGCAGCTTCGCCGCCAGCGAGCCGCGAGATCAGATTGCGCGCGATCACGCCCTTGACCTTCATTCGACCGGCGGCGACGAACTGCGCCGCGAGCGAGCCGATGTCAAACGACGGGCGAATGTGCACCGCTTGGATCCGGCGCAGCGGCGCGCCGCGTAGCCGCACGAGCTCGTGGTTCATCATGTCTTCGAACTTGGTGCCGAACGATGCGGTGCCCGCTTCGAGGATCAAGTTGATTCGCTTCATCCGCGCGAGGTCGTACTCGGTGTGATCGAGCAATAGCGCGTTGAGTGCCTTGCCGAGCATGAACAGCGGCTTCGGATACGCTTCGAGCCGCTCCTGCTGGACCGCCTTCGACTGATCGCCGAGGTGGCGAAGCGAGACGAGCAACAGCCGATCGGCCCCGAGCCGGATCGCGGGCGACATCGGCGTGTTCTGGCGCAAGCCGCCGTCGGTGAAGAACTCCTCACCGATCTTCACCGCCGGAAACAAGATCGGGATCGCTGCCGATGCGAGCACGTGGCGCGGGCCGATCCGCGCGGTGCGGTGACGAACGAACGGATCGCGGCTCCATTCGCGCGGCACCGGCTCGGCGCTCGAAAAAAACACGACGGTGTGGCCGGTGCCGACATGAGTCGCCGACACCGAGATCGCGTGCAGTGCGCGACTGCGCAGCGACTTCTCGATGCCCTGCCACGGAATCGTCCGCAGCACGAACCGCTCGAGCCCCGAGGTATCGAGCAAGCCGCCGTAGCGAAAGCTGCCCGGGGCCGGTGGCGGCGGATCGCCGCCGAGCATCATCCGACCGGCGCGAAGCACATCGCGCGCGCGTAGGCTGATCAGCTCTTCGATCTGGAGCGAACGCCAAGCGGCGACGATCTGCTTGGCCTGATCGTCGGGGTCACTCGCGGTCGCCGCCATGAACGCGGCGTTGATCGCGCCGACGCTCGTGCCGGTGACGATGTCGATCGGCACATGCCGACCGAGCCGCCGCGCCAAGTCGGTGCGCAGGTAGTGGATGATCCCGGCCTCGTACGCGCCGCGCGAACCGCCACCGGACAGGACGAACCCGATCCTCGGGCGAGTAGCGGGCGCCTGCACTATTGCTATTGTCGCGTCGCGGCCAGCCGATGCGCAAGATCCCGTCCCTCGCGAACCGCATCGTCGATGATTTCGCATCGCACGGCTCGCCCGCACGCGCGGCGGCCGAGAAGGCGTATCTGAAGTCCCAGCTCGACCATCTCGGGGTCGGAGTCCCGAAAGTCCGAGCGATCGTGAGGGCGGCGGTAAAGGCGAGACCCGAGCTCGGGCGCGACGAGCTGGTCGCGGCGGTTCAGGTGCTGTGGCGACATCGCCTGCACGAGGCGAGGCTGGCGGCGGTCGAGCTGTTATGCGACCACGTCGAGCTGCTCGGTGCAGCCGATCTCGCGCTGGTCGAGACGATGATCCGCGGCGCGAACACCTGGGCGTTCGTCGATCCGCTCG
>CAZDGY010000102.1:0-5039 GCA_964504685.1 uncultured Kofleriaceae bacterium
CCGGCTGCACCGCGTCGGCCGATGCGGTCGAGCCGCCGAACAACCACATCTTCTTCCCGACCGGGATCGCGGTCGCACCGGATGACTCGGTCCTGTTCGTCGCGAATGCGAACTCCGACCTGACCTACGACTCCGGCTCGATCAGCGTGATCGACCTGGGCATCGTCGACTCGATCGCCGATCAGTGGACGCAGAGCCAGACCATCCCGTCGGACTGCTCGCCCGATCAAGACTTCACCGAAACCCTGATCTGCCCGGACACGAGCGAAGGGTTCTTGCTCCCCGACGCCGGCGTCCGGGTCGGCAACTTCGCGACCGATATCGCGGTGCAAGACACCGGCGCTGCGACCGGCACGAGCTCGTTGCGGTTGATCGTCCCGACCCGCGGCGATCCATCGGTCGCGTGGGCGGATTACGACGGCAGCAAGCTGTCGTGCGGTTCGAGCGACGCGCAGTTCCCGCTGTGCGATGACGCGCATCGCCTGACCTACGTGCAGAACAACCCGAACATCGGCGAGCTGCCGCCCGAGCCGTTCAACGCGTACGCCGACTCGCTCGGCCAATTCGCGATCGTCACCAGCTTGTCGACCGGCGATGTCACGCTGATCGACTCGCCCGCCGGCGGCACCGCGACGATCGCGGACATCGCGAGCGGTTATTTCCTACCCGACATGACGACCGGCCTGCTCAGCTCCTCGGGCGTCGCCGGCCGCCAGTCGGGCGGCGACAACGACATCGTGTACGTCGGCAGCGCGAACGACAATCGGATCCAGACCTTCACCGTCGGCCACCCGGTCAACGACGCCAGCCCGTACCTCATCCCGGGCGACTACTTCTTCCTCGATGCGGTCGGTGAAAACGCCGGCACCTCGAATAACACCCGCGGCATGCGGTTCAACAGCGACGGCAGCAAGCTGTTCATGGTCAACCGCAGCCCCGCGAGCTTGCAGATCGTCGATACCTCGCCCGGTCCGAGTGGCTATCCGAAGAACGCCGGCACCGGCGCGTCCGATATCTGCCGCAACGGCTCGACGCTCACCGTGCTCGACGCCGGCGACGGCGATCGCGCGTACGTCACGTGCTTCCAAGACGGCCAGGTCTACGTCGTCGACCCGAGCGGGCTGTCGTCGGTGATCGACATCGTGACGGTCGGTCGCGGGCCGTACGCGATCACCGCCGCGCCGACGCGCAAGAAGATCTATGTGACGAACTTCCTCGAAGACACCATCGCGGTGATCGACGTGTCACCGACCTCGCCGGTCCGCGACCACGTCGTGTTGCGCATCGGCATCCCGCTGCCTCCGGACACGGGGACGACGCTATGAAACGGGTGGTACGCGCTTCGATCGTCATCGCGGCCGCGGCGACCGCCGGCATTGCCACGTCGTGCAGCGACACGACCGATCTGGCGCCGAGTCAGCTCGACTTCAATCGGCCGATCGATGTCGCGTTCGCGTGCTACGGCGGACTGCGAATCACGAACGGCGGCTCGGCAACGGTCGACCAAGACGTCGTGTCGACGGCTCAGCCGTACCAGTCTTGCGATATTCGCTCGGGGTCGTTCGACAGCGATGCGCTTGCCCCGGTGCCGCCCGGCCAAGAGGATCTCACCGCGATGATGGGCGTGCCGCTGCCCGCCGTGCAGTGGTACGGATTCGTCCTGCAGTCCGAGCCGGGCACGGTCGGCATCGTGAACTGGGAGACGAAGCCTGCGCTGGAGTTCACCGGCGGTGACATCACCGTTCAAGATCCGGATCCGCTGACGCCGGGCAAGAGCGGCATCGCGATCGGCGAGCTGCCGGTCGGCATCGCGACCGATTCGATCGGCTGTTACCTCGCGAGTGCGAACGCCGGTACGTGCGACATGTCGACGCTCGACATCACGTCGGCGCTTCAACTCAATCCCCAGCCCCTCGTCGCGCAGCTGACGGTGACGAATTCGAGCGGCCAAGCGCTGCATGCGAAGCCGAGCGCGATCATCGGAACTCCTGCGGGCGGCACGATCGGCGTGCAGTGCCCCGCGACCGCGACCGGCCTCGTGTATGTCGCCTATCCGCGCTGCCACTTGGTCGCTGCGGTCGATCTATCGAGCGGCATGGTCAAAGCCGGCATCTCGTACGACGGCTCGGGCGTGCCTTCAATCGTGCCTGATGTCAGCACGCTATCGTGCCCGAACGAGTGCGGCGGTGAGCTCACGACCGCCGGCATCGAGCCGTCGTCGCTCGATCTGCAGCTCGATCCGAACAGCAGCCGGCGGTTGCTCGCGATCGGCGCGCCGAACTCGAACGCGGTCACGCTCGTCGAGCTCGACGTCAACAACATGCCGGCATCGCTGTCGCAGATCGCGTATTCGAGCCAGGACCCGACCTCACCGATCGGCATCACGAACCTCGCGATCACGCCGCAGATCGGCATGGGCGGCAGCGATGGGGCGATCAACGACGACTCGGCCAAGGGTGGCCAGTTCCAATTCATCTACGCGATCGCCACGGACAACACGATTCGCGTCGCCGACATCCTGTCGCTGCGCAAGGAATGCGACACCCAGGTCGATCCGCGGTTGATCGACAGCGATCAGAACGTCAAGCAGCTGTCGTGTTTCCAGCTCGGTGATCCGGGGACGCAGGCTCGCCGACCCGGTGCGCGCGGCCCTGGCATCGAGCTGATCGCGCACGCGATCCCGACCTCGGTCGCGGTGTTCAAGGTCGATACCTATCCCGACGACACGCGCGCAGCGTCTTGCGCTGATCCGTCGTATTGCCCGACCAAGTTGGTCGGCTACTTCGCGGCAGTCACAGCCGCCGATGGCGCGACCTATATGGTCAACATCGACGACGACGGGTTCGCGGACTACAAGGACCAGGGCGCACCGCTGTCGACGCCGATGTCACAGACGCTCGCCCACCAGCTGCGCGACGGCATCCAACAGCGCGGCCTGTTGTCGACCGAGGCCGATCCGAACTGCGCGGCCGGGTCGTCGTGCCCGGACGTCCAGGTCTGTGACAACGCCGGTCCCGACCCCGACGCATCGACCGGCAATACCGCCGGGCCGCGAACGCCGGTGGCGCCTGCCGCAACCCTGCCGACCGGCTACGTCTCCGCCGCGAAGAGCGGCGAGCTGCCGTCGATCCGCACGGTCGAGTGTCAGAGCCCGATCGATGCAGCGAACGGCACGCCGATCTCCGAGCTGATGTTCTCCGCGCCGGTCTCGGTCCGCGATCTCGAGTTCCCGGATCTGCGCGGGCTGCGCAGCGACGAGACCTGGACGCTGACCTACCAAGGCGATCTGTCGGGCGACACGATCAGCACCTCGGTGAACGGCCCGCCGATCCGCGAAGCGCAGATGTTCATCACCGGGGACGGCATGAAGCTGTCCGACCCGTCGGGGCCGTTCTGCACGACCGGCGTCGAGCCGTACGACTTGGTGCAGTTCCGTGGCTGCGATCCCACGCTCGGCAACAGCGACTGCCCGCTCGGCTACACCTGCTATGTCCATCCCGATAGCCAGATCACGAACCTCGGCGCGTGCATGCTGAGCGACGAAGCCGATCGGCTCGCCGACGCATGCCGCGAGTTCTTGATCTCGCTGCGCCGCTATACCGTCGGTCACGCGACGACCGGTGAGCTCGTGCTGTTGCCGCGCAGCCACGTGCTGCGGACGTCGCCGCTCAACGGCTGCACGAGCGACGCGCAGTGTCAGATGCTCGCGGACTACGCGCTGCAGAATAACAGCTCGGTCGATCCGGTCGACGACTCCACCGCACCCGACACCCACACCTGGGCGTGTCAGGTCGACGCGAATCGCAAGCCGGGTATCGGCCCTGATGGCGCCGCGCTGCGACGCTGCATCGAGGCCTGCGCGACCGACGGCGACTGCGATGCCGGCACGGTCTGCCAGAACGGCGCGTGCATGGAAGGTATCGAGCCGCCGCAGGCGTGCGTGAACTCGTCGCAGCGGTTCGAGCTGCGCGCGAGCGAGGCGTTCACCGTGGTCGGGACGCAGTCCGGGTTCATCCATCCGATCATCGCGGATGCGGCTGGCAACTGCGTCTCCGATCCGACCGCGAGCCCGTTCCAGGTCGGCCGCATCCCGTTGAACGCACCGGCGTGCGATCCGAACGCAGATCCGCGCAGCGGGCTCAAGGTTGACGGCACGTACGACGCGAACCCGTGCTTCCTCACCACGAATCAGTTCGAGGTCGACAACGAGTTCTCGCCGACGACGTGCGCCAGCCCAAGCCCGACGCTACAGACCCGCGTGGCGCCCGCGCTGCGGTTCCATAACCGCGGGATGACGATGACCGTCGTCGATCCGACCTATCCGGGCGACGCCCGCTGTCTCGGCGATCGCGCCGGTGGGCTCGACAACGTTCCTATGGTGCCGGATGGCTACTCGCTGTCGTTCCGCCAGACCGCCGGCTTCCTGCCGCTAACCCTCGCGATCGCGCCGGCGTTCCCGGTCAAGGTGGTTCGCGGCCCGCAAGAGAGCATCTGGGTAATCGACGATGGCGACTACATCTCGACCGACGTCACCCTGCCTTCGACCGAAGGCAAGTTGTTCCGGATCGAGACCATCGCACTGTCGATCATCAACATCATGCAGTAGGCAAAAAAATTGCCCTGCGGTCCGCAAAAACGGACGGTGGAGGCATGACCGAGGCGTACAAGGACAAGATCGAGGTCAGCCTCGACGGTCGCCAGATCTTCTATTTGTTCTTCGGTGGCTCGGTGATCGTCGGCCTGGTATTCGTGCTCGGCGTGATGGTCGGCCGACGGGTCGAAGCTCGCGGTCATATCGATCGCGCCCAGACTCAAGCCACCGTCGATCCGCTGACCGCGCTCGACCGGCTCGAGGGCAACGGCGGGCTGTCGTTTCGCGGCGCGCTGACCGGCGCGGACGCGAGCGGCGGCGATGTCGAGAAGACGATCGCGGATCTCGAGAAGGCGCGCGCGGTCGCCAAGCCGGACAAGCCAGCCAAGCCGACGGCCGAGAAGGTCGCCGACAAGCCGAGTGACAAGCCGGCCGAGAAGGTCGCCGA
>CAZDGY010000102.1:5139-11617 GCA_964504685.1 uncultured Kofleriaceae bacterium
GAAGGTCGCCGACAAGCCGAGTGACAAGCCGGCCGAGAAGGTCGCCGACAAGCCGGCCGAGAAGGCTCCCGACAAGCTAACCGCAAAGGTCGCCGACAAGCCGGCCGACAAGATCGTCGACAAGCCCGCGGACAAAGCCGACAAGGCCGACAAGCCGAAGGGCAAGTTCACGCTTCAGCTGTCGTCGTTTCAGGACAAGGCCGAGGCCGACGCGTTTCTCGCATCGATCAACTCCGGCGGGTTGCAGGCGTACGTGACGCAAGCCGAAGTCGACGGCAAGCAGTACTACCAGATCCGCGTCGGTTCGTATCGCACACTCGACGCGGCGAACGACGCGAAGGCTGCGCTCGAGCGGACGACGCAGAAGACCGCGGTCGTCACCAAGCTATAGCGTCGCCGCGGAAGCGAGCCAGCGCGGGAGGTCGCCATCAGCGACGACGACGAGCCCGCCACCGGCGGGCCACGGCATCGGCTTGCCAGCCGGTGGGTCGAGTGCGAGCGCGGTTGCGCCGCAGATCCGCGCCTCTACGATCGCGCTCGCGAGCTCGCCTTCGATCACGGCGATCCGGCCGAGCTGACTCGCAAGCGAGGTCTCGATCGCGGCGTCGCTGCGGCCGTCGCGAGTAACGCGGCAGAGGCCCGCGCGTGGCGTAGTCGGCGGACCGCCGACCAGCCGGATCGCGAGCGGCGGCGCGCCATCGAGCAGGTTCGTCACCGCAGCTCGTAGCGCGACGCGACCGTCGGCGCGCTCCGCGAGGCCGAGCGTCGCCAGCTCGCCTTGGCCGAGCGGCTCGCTCCAATCGCCGAGTGCGCGCGCGAGCTTGGCGATCGCGAGTCGCGGCTCGCCGACGAGATGCAGTGCGTACAGCGCGAGCAGCGCGCGCCGCGCCGGGGTCGCGAGCGCAAGCCGATGCGATAGCTCGCCGAGCTCGGTGTCAACTGCGACAACCGGCAGCTCGGCATCGATGCCGCGCGCGAGCTCGTTGCCATAACTTACGAGCGTGTCGCGCCAACCCGCGCGCGCGGTCGCGCTCGTCGTGGCGATGCCGCCGCTCTCGACCGAGCCACCGCCGGCGCGCAGGGCACGCAGCGTGTCCGCCGCGGTCGCGCCGGTCGTCGTCGCGGCGTCGCTCGGCTCGGTGGTCGCGGCGGGAGCGCCGGTGCCGCCGATCGCGAGGCGCCATGGCTCGCCGTCGGCGTCGTCGATCGGCACGCCGATCAGGCTGATGTCCTCACCGACCGCGAGCTGCGCGAGCACGGTGCCGGCTTCCCACGGCGCGGCGTCGAGCAGCAGCAAGCTATGCGCGTAGCATTGCAGCCGGACCAGCCCGCGCTGGGTGACGAGCACGATCACCGGCGACGCCGGGTTGCAGACGACGTCTTCGACCGGCGCGCCGACGTAGTGGCGAAAGGGTCGGCCGTCGGAGAGGCGATAGACGTAGACCTCGTCGCTGCCCGGGCGGGTCGCCCACAAGTGCCCGGCGGCGGCGCCGATCGCGCGCGGCGGCGGTGGCAGCTGGAGCTGCGGTCGGAGCAGCGGCCGACCCGAGACCGCGTCCCATACCTCGAGCTTGCGCGGCAGCGAGAACAACACCTGGTTCTTGTCGAGCCCGACCGCGAGCTCGAGCGGCGCGCCCAGATCGAGCGTTTGCGAGGTCAGCGCGCGACCGGCGGCCCGCACGACCGCGACTTGCTTCGCGCCGGGAACGGCGAGCACGAGCCGGGTCCCGGTGACCGCGACGAGGCGTGCCGCGGGCTCGAGCTCGAGCGTCGCGACCTGCTCGAGAAACGGCGGTTGGTGAAGCGTCAGCGTCGTTCGCTCGGCGCCGCGAGTCACGACCGCCAGCACGTTCGGCGGGCCGACCATCGCGAGCTCGGCATCGTCGCTCGTCAGCTCGAGTCGACCGACCACCGCGCCGGCGCCCCCCGCATGCAGCGCGATCACGCGGTCGCGGCGGACCGCAGCCCATTGGCCGTCCGGGCTCGTGACGATCGCGCGGGTCACTGGGCCGGCTTGGCGAAGCCGCGGATGATCTTGACCAGGCCGTCGAGGACTTCGGGCTCCTTCGCGAGCGCGGGCTGGCCAGGCATCATCTTGCTCTTACCGACCGCCGCGCCGCCTTCGAGGATGATCTTCTTCAGATCGTCGTCCGTCACGGTCGCCTGCCACGCGGCATCGGAGTAGTTGCGCGGCTTCGGATCGAGGTTCGCGGCCATCTGGCCGTCGCCGTGCCCGCTCGCGCCGTGGCACAGCGCGCACGAGCTCGAGAACAGATCCGCGGCGATGTCGGCGCCGGATCGCTTGTGGCGCGCGCCGGCCGGCCCGGACTCGGGTTGCGCACCCGGGATGCCGCTAGTCGGCGGCGGAGGTTCGTTGTTCTTACCGCACGCGGAGAAGCCGAAGGTGAGCAGCGAGATGAACAGCATGCGACGCATGGCGTGAATCTATCACCGCGTCCAGGTGCGTTCGACCTGGCTGCCGGTCACCGTGATCCGTAATTCGACGTGTGCGGGCGTCCCGTCGCAGTCGAGATCTCCGGTCGCGCGCAGCACCGCCGAGCTGCCATCCGGGGCCGGCGCGTACGAATAGGTGTAGCGATAGGTGTTATCGATCGAGAATCGCAGCGCACGCCACGCCGGCGTCGCCCAGGTCGCCGCGTCGGGGTTGCACGAGCCGCCTTGGTCGCAACACGACGTCTGCGGCGATGGGCCGGCGGCGAGCGGCGGGACCTTGCCCGTGAGCTGCACGGTTTCAGCGACGCGATCGCCGAGGTAGTCCAGGAGGTCATCCGCCTCGTGGGCGCGGCGCTCGGACACGCACGCCCGCTTCGCGGCAGGGCAGGTCGCGATCGCGCACAACGCAGCGAGTGCGAGCACGTAGCGAATGCGCTTCCACCACATCTCTAGTGCGCCTTGCCGTCTGTGGTCGGCGTCAGCGCGCGAACGAACGCGCCGAGCTTCGCGCGCTCGACCGGGGTCAGCGTGACCTTGTGCAACGCCGGGTCGACGATGCTCGGATCGGCGCCTTGGCCGGTGCCGCCGGCGAGATGCCAATCGATCGCGGCGTCGAGCGACGCTGCACTCGCGTCATGGAAAAAGCTCGAGCGCGCGGCCGCACCGCGCAACGTCGGCGTCGCGAACGCACCGGTTTGCGCCGGATCGACGCGGCCGCGGCCTTCGTCATGCGAGGCGATCAGGCCGAGCCGATGAAAGCGGTTGTCGGTGTAGAGCGGCGGCGGATGACAGCCCGCGCACTGCGCCTTGTTGACGAATAGCTCGTGACCTTCGCGCAGCTCGGGCGTGACCGTGCCGTCGTGCTCGGCGACATCCCACGGTGAGTCGCCGCTGTACAGCGACAGCACGTACATCTCGAGCGAGCCGAGCGCCACTTGATCCGGCGTCGGGATCGAATTCATCGGCGCGGTCACGCGCGCGAGGTGCGCGCGATAGAGCGGTAGCGCGGGCAGGCGCGCCGCCGCGTCTTCGATCGAATCGCCGAGCTGACCTTTGATATGCGCCGGCAAGAACTCGGCGAGCGACGCGGCACGACCATCCCAGCCGAACGACGTCGCCATCGCTAGATTGACGAGCGGCTGACCGCGCCGCAGGTTCGGTTGCCCGCTTGCGGTGCTCTGATGACCAGAGCCGGAGAACCCGCGGTTCGGGTCGTGGCACGTCGCGCACGACGTCTTGCCGTCGGTCGACAACACAGGATCGGCAAACAGCAGCTGGCCCAACGCGATGTTATTCGCGACCAGGGGCGAGACCCCTTGGGCGGGCAGGCCGAGCGGAAGCGCTGGTGGCGGCGGAGCCTCGGGTAGCTCGGGCACCGCCGCGGCGTCACGCGCCTCGATCGGCGCGACCGGAGTGCCGAGCGCATCGTGCTTCGTCGTCGGCTCGGTATGCCCCTGGTCGTGCTTCGGGCAGCCCCCAAATGCAACGACCGCGACGAGCGCAACCAACCCGCGCTTCATGCCGCGAGCTTGCCCCACGCCGGCACCGCGTCGAGCACGCGCATGACGTTGCGGCCCAGCACCTTTTCGACCGCGCGGATCGGCAGTCGCTTCGCGAGCGCGACCGTGAGGTTCGGCAGCGCCGCGATGTCCTCGAGTCCTTCGGGGGGCACGACGAAGCCATCGAAGTCGCTGCCGAGCGCGGCGACATCTTCGCCGGCGACGTCGATGATATGCGCGATGTGGTCGACGACCGAGTCGAGCGACGCGCCGCCGAGGTAGCGCTTCGCGAAGATCACGCCGACGCAGCCGCCGCCATCGGCGACCTTGCGGATCTGCTCGTCGTCGATGTTGCGCCAGTGATCGTGCACGCCGAGCACGCCGGTGTGCGAGACCATCGTCGGCAGCGTCGCGACCTCGAGGGCATCGAAGAAGCCTTTGCGGTTGACGTGCGCGAGATCGACGATCACGCCGCAGCGCTCGCACTCGCGGACGACGTCGCGGCCGAACGCGGTGAGCCCGGCGAGTGGATCGGCACCGCGGCCCTTCGCCGGCTTGCCGAGCGCGTTCGCCGAGAAGTGCAGCAGGCCCAGGTAACGCACGCCGCGGCGCGCGAACGGCTCGATCACGTCGAGCTTGCCCTCGTGCGCTTGCCCGCCCTCGACGCCGCCGAGCGCGGCGACCTGACCGCGTTGCTTTGCCGCGAGCACGTCGGCGCCGGTGCGCGTCCACGCGAGCTCGCTCGGATGCTTGTCCATCGCCTGGTCGAGCGCGTCGAGTTGGCGTTCGACCGAGCGAGTACAGCCGCGCTCGGGATAGGGCGACGTCCAGAAGCTGAAGAACTGCCCGGCGAGCCCGCCGTCGCGCATGCGCGGCAGGTCGAGGTGGCCAAAGACGTTCGCGACCTTCGGCATCGGTCGCTCGTGGCGCGCGGCGAGGTCGTAGCCGAGCTTGTCCATCAGCTTCGCGGTGTCGGCGTGCAGATCGAGCACGCAGATTTCGTCGTGCAGCGCACGCGCCTCGTCGAGCGTCAAGGCCATGGCGGGACCCTAGCACTGGCGAGCGCCGTACGCGTAGCGAACGTCGCAGCGACGCACTCGACTCGCACGGCTGCGAACGCGTGTTAGCGGCGGCGGGGGCCGGTGCGCGCGATGCTGCCGCGATGCTGCGCTTGTGGATCGCAGCGGTGGTTGCCGGGTGCACGTGGCCAGGTGTCCGAGGCGCGGTCGGCGATGCCCACGACGCGGTCGTCGCCCAGTTTCGCGCGGAGCATCCGGCAGCGAAGGTGGAACGCATCGACTACCTCGGCCAGGGCTGTTACGTCGTCGACGACCGCACGCTCTACGCCTGCACGACCGACGAGGCGCCGGCCGGGAAGCTGACCTGTCGCGAGGACTACTGGTTCCACTCGCTCAACGAGCTCTTCGTGACCGAGCGGAAGCTGCTCGAGCCGTGGCCGGAAGTCGTCGACCCGCCGGTCGAGGTTCAACGCGCGGTTCGTTGCGAGCGCGTTTGGTCGTCGATGCATCCGCCCCAGCCGACCGCGGTCGAGCCGGTCAGCCGCTCGATCGACCACTCGTAGCCATCCGATCGCGCGCGACCTCGAGTACCGCGAGCGCGGCATCGACGCGATTGAACGGCGGCATCACGTATGCGCCGGCGACCCGCTGCTTGACCGAGCCGAGTGCCTCGCGCGCGATCGCGATCCCTTCGGCGCGGGCCGCCGGACCCGAGCCGACTTTCGCCATTCGCTCGCGATACTCCGCGGGGATGGTCATGCCCGGCACTTCGGCGTGTAGGAACTCGGCATTGCGGTGCGACGCGAGCGGCAGGATGCCGACCATGATCGGCAGGCCGATCGACTTGCAGTCGTCGAGAAACCGCTCGAGCGTGCGCGGGTCGTAGACCGGCTGGGTCATCACGAGCTCGGCGCCCGCGGCTTTCTTCTCCTCGAGCCGGCGCAGCTCGCGTTCGCGATCATGCGCGGCCGGCTCTGCGCCGGTCGCGAGCACGAACGAGGTCGGCTCGCATTCCTTGCCGGCCGGATCGACGCCGGCGTTGAGCCCTGCGGCGATGCGCAATAGGCCGACTGAATCGACGTCGTAGACCGGCGTCGAGAATGGATAGTCGCCCATCTTCGGCGGGTCGCCGGTGATGATCACGAGGTCGCGCAGGCCGAGCGCGCTCGCGCCGAGCAAGTGCGCGACGAGCCCCAAGAAGCTGCGATCGCGCGCGCAGACGTGCAGGATCGGCTCGACCTTGGTCTCGGCCGCGAGCCGCGCGCACACCGCGACGTTCGCCATCCGCGCCGACGCGCGCGGGCCGTCGGCAATGTTGACGATGTCGATCCCGCCGGCGAGCAGTTGCTCGACTTGCTGCTTGGTCTTGTCGAGATCCAAGCCGGTCGGCGCGGTGAGCTCGACCGACACCGCGAACTGGCCGCTCGCGATCCGAGCACCGAGCCGACTGCGCGAACCGATCGCGGACTTCGCGGTTGGCGCCGCGGCGGGCGCGCTCGTGATCGA
>CAZDGY010000103.1:0-11591 GCA_964504685.1 uncultured Kofleriaceae bacterium
CAGCTTCGTCGAGTCGCGATCGCGCTCGGCGCGTCGGCCGCGATGGTCGTGCTGATCGCCGCGCTGCTGCCGCGCGCTTATCTCGTCAACGACGATCCGGGGTTCGTGCTGTACCTCCGGCTCGGCATGTTCACGCCGTGGATGTCGTCGGTGCTGAACTGGGTGCTCGTCGCGCTGTACCGGCTCGGCGACCTGCCGTGGTACGGGCTGTTTCTCTACGCGCTGATCGTCGCGACCGGGGCGGTGCTGATCCACAGTTGCCTCGAGCTGGTCGACCAACGGCCGGGGGTCGGGCGCGTCGCGACGCTGCTCGGCGCGATGGTGCTCGCGGCTAGTCACGCGATCCTCGCGATCGGGGTCACGTGGACGACCGTCTCGATCTCGGCGATGGGCACCTCGCTGGTCGCGTTCGTCGCGTACCTCGAGACGTTCCGGGCCACGGGTTCTCGGGCGTCACCGTGGCGCGCCGCGATCTACGGCGCGTTGTTCGTCGCGGGCTTCGCACTTCGCGAGGTCGCGATCGCCGCGGTCGGTGCCGCCGTGCTGCCCGTGCTCGTGTGGGTCGGCTTCGGCTTCCTACGCCGTCGCTACTTCCCGCGCGCGGCCGCAGTAATCGCGTTTCTCGCGCCGACCGCGTTCGTGTTCGCGGTCCAGGGTCGGATCTCGCAAGCGCAAGATGTAGATCACGAGGCGTTCAACCAGCAACGCGGGCGGATCAGCGGTGCGGCGGCGTTCGCATCGCTAGAGACGCGCGCGCCCGACCTGTTGGCCCGCGCCGGTTGGACGGTCGAAGAGTACCGAGACTTCTCGACCTGGTTGCTCGCCGACGACACCGAGTTCTCTACCGAAAAGGTCACGCGGCTCGCCGACACCAACGGAGTCCCGACGTCGCTCGGGCTCGCTGAAGGCGCCGACGTCCTGCGCGGCGTCGTGAGCGACTCGGCCGCGAGCGTGTGGCTGTTCCTCACGGCGATCGCCGGCGGGCTGGTGCTCGCGTGGCTCGGGGTCATCGATCGCCGGCGCGGTGTCGTGTTCAGCCTCGGTTACTTGCTGTTCCTCATGGTCGTACCGGTCGTGATCGCGGCGATGAGCCGGTTCCCGCAGCGCGTGTCGCTGTCGTTCTACACGGTGGCCGCGTTCGGCATGTTCGCGATCCTCGCCGGCGAGATCGCGGCGCGTCCGCCTCGCACCGATGGCACTCGACGCGGTGGCCGCGCGGTACTCGTGATCTCGCTGTTCATGTTCGTGTGGGCGCGCGATCTCCTCGTGTGGTCCGACCGCGACCGGTGGCCGTACCACCCGGAGCTTCACGCGTTCGCGGAGCGGGTGACCGCTCGCCACGGCATGGTGATGGAAGGCATCGGCACCGCCGAGATGGATCCGCTGCTCGTGGATCCGCGCGGCTACGATGCGCTGCCGAGCGGCTGGGCAACGTTCACCGCGCCGTGGTTCGAGTACATCGAGCGCTTCGGGATCCACAGCGGCCACGAGTTCCTGCGCAAGATGGTCGACAACCCCGACGCGTATATGGTCGCGACGCCATACGGGCACGACGTGTTCGAGGAGTGGATCGGCCGGCGGCTGCACGACCCTTCGATCCGGATGTCGCTCGTCGACACCGCCGCGGGGATGCCGACGATGCTTCGCTCGGAGCTCTACCGACTCGTCACCACCCCGCTCGTGCGCGGCAGCGACGAGTGGAACATGCTGAAGCACAACCTCGCGCTGTTCACCGACGAGATGCCCGGGCCGCCCGACGTCTCCGAGCGCACGTTCCGATCGATCGCGTTCACCGCGCCGTACGATCGCTACATCTTGCCGTTTCGCGACGCGTCGCGGACGCCGACGGTCGAGCCGGTGGACGGCGGGATCCGGTTCACTGTTGGCGGTGGCCAAGCATATCCGTGCACGTCGATCGGAGACCCGGGAGAGCATGCGGGGATCGAGCTTCCGGTCCACGGGCTTGCCGCGGCGCGATTCGACCTCACCCTGGTCGAGCCTGAGAACCTGACCGGCGTGCTCGTGATCGCCGAGACCGCAGACAATCGATCGATCCGCTGGCGCTGGGGGCTCGATCCCGCGACCCAACAGTTCGGGTTCTCCGGGCCCGTGACGTTGGTCCCGGGGTTCTCCGCGCACCAGCTCGTGTTCGCGGGCAGCACCGCGAGCGCCGAGGACATTCGCGAGCTGCGCGTGATCGTCTCGGTGAAGAACGGCAGCCACGCGGGCTTCGAGCTGCGCCGCGTCGCGGTCTCCGAGCCGTAGCGAGCCCGGCCTACGCGGACTGCTTGCGCGGTCGCTCGGCTTCTTGCACAGGTCGCGCGGCGATGACGTCGGGCAGCTTGTTCCCGCGCAAGGTCGGCGCGTCGAACGCGCGTACGTCGCCATAGACCTCGCGCACTACGAACAGCGGACGTTGTTGGACCTCCGCGAGGATGCGACCGATATAGAGGCTCGCGACGCCCGTGACCGCGATCTGGACGCCACCGAGGAACACGATCGCGACGAACGTCGACGTATAGCCGGGTAGGATCGTCGAGCCGAACAGCTTCTGCAGGACGAGCCCACCGGCCAACACCATGCCGACCGCGGCGACGAGCATGCCGAACTTGACGGCGAGCCGCAGCGGGAAGTCCGAGAACGAGATGACCGACGCATACGCCATGCGCAGCCGGCGCCGGAAGTTGTAGCTCGACTTGCCGGCCTTGCGCGGTTGCTCCTCGATCGGCACGCGCACGTACTGCATGCCCAACCAGCCCTCGAGGCCCGGGATGAACCGGCTCTTCTCGGTCAGGCTGTTGTACACGTCGACCGCGCGGCGCGTCATGATCCGCACCGTGGTCGCATTCACCGGGACGCCATAGCCGGTGAGTCGGTTCATCACGACGACGAACAGATACGACGTCATGCGCGTGAACAACCGGACCGGGCGGCCGCCGTGTTGGCCACCGACGATGTCGCAGCCACGCTCTTTCAACGCGTCGAGCAACGCCGGGAGGCACGACGGCGGCTCCTCCATGTCGACGTTCAGCGTCCCGACGTAGTCGCCGCACGCCGCGCGATAGCCCGCGGAGGTGGCGATGTGCTGGCCGAAATTGCGACTCAGCACTACCGCCTTTGCAAATGCGAACTCGTCACAAACCTGTTTGAGCCGGTCTGGAGAATCGTTACGACTGCCGTCGTCTACAAAGATGACCTCGAGATCGCGCGCGAGGTCGTCATGGCCGAGGTACGTGCGGAACACCTTCGCCATCTCGACGCAGAAGTCGCGGGCGAGCGCGCCGTCGTTGTAGATCGGCACGACGAACGAGTAGAGCACGCGGTCGGCCATGGCAGTCCAGCCACGGTCTTAGCGACTTTTCGGGGCATGTTCAACCTCGCACATGACAACGAGCGCAGAGCTTTGTATGGTGCCCGCGCTCGATGACCCCAAAGACGATCTCCGACGCAACCGTGCGGGCCAGCACACTGGACGACGTGCCCTTCGACACGCTTCGCGGGCTACTCGATACGCATACGTTCGCTCGCGTCAGCGGGTTGTTCTCGCAGGACGAAGTGCTCGCGGCTCGCAACAAGCTGAAGGCGAAATTCGACGTCAAGAACGACCGCAAGCACGACCCGAAGGACGCCGAAGCGATCCGCCGCAACTTCCAGAAGTTGATCGTCGGCGGCACGCGCGGCACGAACGCCTGCCCGCGGTTCCTGCGGATGTTCTACAACCCGACGTTCGATGAAGACATCTTCGGCATGCACGCGATCTTTCGCCGGCTGATCCAGTTTCGCAATCTGCTCTACAAGCTGCCCAAAGACTTCACCTGCGACGGCACCGAGAACGGCATGTGGACCGCGTCGCGGATCAACCACTACCCGCGCGGTGGCGGGTTCATGGCGAAGCACGTCGACGTCGGCACCGCGACGGTCGCGACCGACATGGGCATGGACCGCTACGTCCAGCTCCTGCTGTTGCTGACCAAGAAGGGCGTCGACTACCACGAGGGTGGCGCCTACATCGAGCTCGGCGGCGAGCGCTACATGTTCGAAGGCGAGTGCGAGATCGGAGATATCGTGATCTACGACGGTCGCGTCGATCACGGGGTCGAGGAGATCGATCCGATGGAGCCGCTGGATCTAGGTGCGTTCGCCGGCCGGCACGTCGCGCTCGTCACGCTGTTCAAGCACTTTACGAAGGACAGCGAAGCCGAATACAAAGCGCTGTTGAGAGCGAAGGGCTCGTGATGGACAACCTGACCAAGTACAACACGGCCTTCAAGGAGAGCTTCGAGGTCGACGACGCCGCGCTCAACGCATCGTTGGCGTATCAGAGCATCGCCACCTGGGACTCCGTCGGCCACATGAAGATGATCGCCGTGCTCGAGGATGCCTTCAGCATCACGATGGACACCGAAGACATCATCGACTTCAGCTCCTACGACAAAGGCAAGAGCATCCTGCAGAAGTACGGCGTCGCGGTCTAGCTCGACATGAAGAGCGTCGACGCCCACTGGGAGAAGCGAAACCTCGGCGTCACGTGCACCGAGCTGACCTGCGAGGTCGGCGACGAGACCACGGCGGTCCTCGCCGCCGCTAACGCGCTCGGCAACGAGTACCTTGTCATCAAGGTGCCGGCCAAGCGCACCGATCTGTTGCTCGAGATCCAGCGCCTCGGCTTCGCGGTCATCGAGGTCGTGTTCCGCATCCGCCGCGATCTGCGCACCCTCGAGCTGTCGAGCGCGTATGCGCGGTTCGCCAAGGACCTCACGTCTCACGCGGCGACGGCGGGCGAGATCGAGCGCGTCCTCGACGAGGTTCGCGGCGGTGTGTTTCAGACCGATCGCTGTGCGCTCGATCCGGCGTTCGCGCAAGGGCTCGCGGCGCAGCGCTACTGCAACTGGATCAGCGACGAGCTCGAGCGCGGCGCCGAGATCTACATCACCGCGTTCAAGGGCGTGGACATCGGGTTCTCGATCCTCAAGGACCGCGGACAGGGCCAGTTCCACGGCCTGTTCGGCGCGCTGTATCGCGACAACAAGTACCTCGCGCTCGGGTTCGCGGTCGGGTGGACGAACCTCGTCGTCGCCAAGCAACGCGGTGGCCGGACGATCGAGACCGCGGTGTCGACGAACAACGTGCCCGCGGTGAAGATGAACCTCAGCATTGGCTACGAGATCCAAGAGGTCCAGTACGTGCTCGTCAAGCACCAGTCTCAGCGATGACCTCGTTCTACGACCTCGAGCGCCACGCCGATGCCACGGCCCTGATCGCGAACGACGGCGAGCTCGTCAGCTACGCGGCGCTCGCGCGTGCGGCCGAACAGATCGCGGAGCATGTCGCGCCCCGCAGCCTCGTGGTGCAGCTGTGCGACAACCAGCCGGCCTCGATCGCCGGCTACCTCGGGTTCTTGCGCCGCGGTGCGGTGCCGTTGCTCGTCGACGGCGCGAGCCGCATCGCGTCGCTCGGCCCGCTGCTCGAAGCGTATCGCCCGCGTTACGTCTATCTGCCCGAGGCTTCGCCCGACCCGATCGCGGGCTGCACCACGCTCTATGCCCACGACGGCTATCGCCTCGTCGACACGCCGTGGGCGATCGACTACGCGCTGCACGATCAGCTCGCGCTGTTGCTGACGACCTCGGGTAGCACCGGCAGCCCGAAGCTCGTGCGGCTGTCGCGCGACAACCTCGATGCCAACGCCGATTCGATCGCCCAGTATCTCGAGATCGCGAGCAGCGACCGCGCGATCACGACGCTGCCGATGAGCTACTCGTACGGGCTCTCGATCATCCACAGCCACTTGCTGCGCGGCGCGGCGATCATCGTGACCCGCGCCACGATGATGGAGCGCGCGTTCTGGGACGCCTTCAAGACGCACGCGGCCACCACGTTCGGCGGCGTTCCGTACGCCTACGAGATGCTGAAGAAGCTGCGGTTTGCGCGGATGAACCTGCCGTCGCTCAGGTACCTGACCCAGGCCGGCGGCAAGCTCGGCGACGAACTAGCGGCGGAGCTCGCGGCGACCTGCCACGACAAGGGCATCAGGTGCTTCGTCATGTACGGTCAGACCGAGGCGACGGCGCGGATGGCGTACCTGCCGTGGCAGCACGCGCGCGCGAAGGCGGGCAGCGTGGGCATCGCGATCCCGGGCGGCCGGCTGTGGCTCGAAGACGGCGCGGGACACGAGGTCGAGGGCGCGGGCGTGACGGGCGAGCTCGTCTATGCCGGCGCCAATGTCTCGCTCGGTTACGCGAGCGATCGCCACGACCTCGGCAAGGGCGACGACAACCGCGGGGTGCTGCGCACCGGAGACATCGCGAGGCGCGACGCCGACGGCTTCTACTACATCGTCGGCCGCCAGAAGCGCTTCCTCAAGATCTTCGGCAATCGGGTCAACCTCGACGAGGTCGAGCAGCTCGTGCGCGCCGCAGGCTACGACTGCGCGTGCGGCGGCGCCGACGACCGGCTCGTGGTGTACGTCACGCAGGAGGTCGAGCTGGCGCCAGTGCGAACGCTCGTCACCGAGCGCACGGGCATCAACGTGCAGGGGCTGGCGGTCGTTCGCATCGAGCGGATCCCGCGCAACGAATCGGGTAAGGTGCTGCATTCCGAGTTGCCGTGAGTGATATGCCCGCGCTCGACCTCGATCGCCTGTTCGCGACCCCGCCGTTCTCGCTCGACACTACGGCAAAGGCGGCGTTGTATCGAGAGGCGCTGTCCGAGCTGACGCGCCTGCACTACGCGGCGTGCCCTCCCTATCGCCGACTGCTCGATACGTTGGGGTTCGACCCTGCCGTCGACCACGCGGTCGGCGACATTCCGATGCTGCCGGTGCGGCTGTTCAAGACCCACGAGCTGCGGAGCGTCGCCCAGGACCAGATCGTCAAGACCATGACGTCGTCCGGCACGACCGGGCAGCAGGTCTCGCGGATCTTTCTCGACAAGGTCACGTCGGCGCGACAGACGAAGGTGCTCGCGAAGATCAGCTCGAGCGTGCTCGGCCCGAAGCGGCTGCCGATGCTGATCATCGACAGCAAGAGCGTCGTGAAGGACCGCACGATGTTCTCGGCGCGCGGTGCCGGCATCCTCGGGTTCTCGATGCTCGGCATCGACCCGACCTACGCGCTCGACGACGACATGCGCCTCGATTTCGCCGCGACCGAGGCGTTCCTCGCGAAGCACGCGGGCCAGCCGATCTTCGTCTTCGGGTTCACGTTCATGATCTGGGAGCACCTGCTGCAGGCGCTCGCCGCCGCGAACAAGCGCCTCCCGCTCGACCGCGGCATCATGCTGCACGGCGGCGGCTGGAAGAAGCTCGCCGACCAAGCGGTCGATAATCGCGCGTTCAAGGCCCGGCTCGCAGAGCTGTGCGGGATCGAGCGAGTCCACAACTACTACGGCATGGTCGAGCAGACCGGCTCGATCTTCATCGAGTGCGAGCACGGGCGGCTGCACTGCTCCGACTACTCCGACGTCATCATCCGCCGCCCGGCCGACTTCTCGATCTGCCAGCCGGGCGAGCGCGGGTTCATCCAGCTGGTGTCGCTGCTGCCATCGAGCTACCCCGGTCACAGCTTGCTGTCCGAGGATCTCGGCGAGCTGACCGGCGAGGACGACTGCGCGTGCGGCCGGCTCGGCAAGACGTTCGTGATCCACGGCCGCGTGAAGAACGCCGAGGTTCGCGGTTGCAGCGATACCTACACGGCCGGGCGCACCCCGGCGCAGGTCGCGTGATGGTGGAGGTGCTCGTTGGCCCCGGCCCGGGTGACGAGCCGCTGCTCGTGCGTCCGTTGCCACCGTACTCCGACCTCGCGTGCGAGCTGCTCGCGGCGCTGTCGGCCGAGCTGCGCAACGATCCTGAAGCCGCGCGCTACCCCGACGTGATCTCGTTCGCGTTCTGGTGCCGCAAGGGAAACGTGGAGCGGCTCAAGGCCGACGACCTCGGCCGGCGTGGGGCGCGGCTCGGGCTAGGGCTCGTGTTCCACATCACGCCGTCGAACGTTCCGGTCAACTTTGCATTCTCGTTCGCGTTCGGCCTGCTCGCCGGCAACGCGAACCGAGTGCGCGTGCCGTCCAAGCCGTTTGCCCAGGTCGACATCATCTGCCGTGCGCTCGCCCGCGTGCTCGCCGAGGATCGGTTCTCTGAGCTGCGGCGCATGAGCTCGTTCGTGCGCTACGAGCAAGACGACGTGGTCACAGGCGCGTATTCGGCGAGCTGTAACGCCCGGATCATCTGGGGCGGCGACGTCGCGATCCAGACCATCCGCAAGCTGCCCATCCCCGAGCGTGGCATCGAGATCGCATTCGCCGACCGCTACTCGTTCAGCGTGCTGGGAGCGCCGGCGATCAACGCGCTGGCTCCCGAGGGCCTGGCGCGCCTCGCGCAGGGTTTCTACAACGACACGTACCTGATGGACCAAAACGCGTGCTCGTCTCCGCACCTGCTCGTGTGGCAGGGCGAGGGCAAGCGCGAGGCCAAGCAGCGGTTCTTCTCCGCGCTGGCCGAGCTCGTCGCGCTCAAGTACGAGCTCGCGCCGGTAAGCGCAGTCGACAAGTATACGCAGCTCTGCGTGGACGCGATCGAGCTCGACGGCGTGGTCGGTGTCACGCGGCATGGCAACCACGTCGTGCGCGTCACGCTCGCTCGCCTGCCCGAGGCGACCCACGAGCTGCGCGGGCGGGCCGGCTACTTCTACGAGCTCGATGCCGACGGGCTCGACGACGTGGCGCGCGTCGTAAACACGCGCTATCAGACGTTGACCTATTTCGGCGTCGACAAGCAGCAGCTCCTCGACTTCGTGATCGATCACCGGCTCATGGGGATCGACCGGATCGTGCCGGTCGGCGCGGCGCTCGACATCGGTGTGATCTGGGACGGCTACGACGTGATCGCGACGCTATCTCGGGTCATCGACGTGCGCTAGGTTGGAGCTCGCCATGCTGCTCAAAGGCAAGTCCGCGGTGGTCACCGGCTGCAATCGCGGCATCGGCAAGGCGATCCTCGAGTTGTTCGCCGAGCACGGCGCGAACGTATGGGCGTGCGCTCGCGAACCGAGCGACGCGTTCGCAGCGAGCACGCAGCTGCTCGCGAACCGATTCGACGTCGAGATCTCGCCGGTGTACTTCGATCTCGCCGACGAGGCGCAGATCAAGACCGGCGTCCAAGCCATCCTCGCGGCGCGCCGTCCGATCGACGTCCTCGTCAACTGCGCCGGCGTCGTGTCGCAGAACCGGTTGTTCCAGATGACGCCGGTCGCAGACATGCGCGCGGTGTTCGACGTGAACTTCTTCGCGCAGATGCTGGTGACCCAGTACATCTCGCGCGCGATGACGCGGCAGAAATCGGGCAGCATTATCTACATCAGCTCGATCGCCGGTCTCGATGGCGACCCGGCGCAGCTCGAATACGCGGCGAGCAAGGCCGCGCTCGTCGGGGCAACGAAGAAGCTCGCGCTCGAGCTCGGGCCGCAAGGGATCCGGGTCAACGCCCTGGCTCCCGGCCTCACGCAAACCGACATGGCCGCGGGCATGACCGACGAGCTAACGCGCCGGACGATCGAGCGCACGATCCTGAAGCGGGTGGCGCAACCGTCGGAGATTGCTGCGGCCGCACTGTTCTTGGCTAGCGGCTTGTCGTCGTATATCACTGGTCAAGTGCTGCGGGTCGACGGCGGCATGATAGGAGGATGAGATATGTCTGACAGCGGCACGATCGTAAAGCTCCGGGACATGGCGCATCGCATGCGCCTAAAGAGCCTCGAGATGAACCACAAGGTGGGTCATCTCGGCGCTCATATCGGACCCGCGCTGTCGTCCATCGAGATCCTGGCGTGCCTCTACGGCGACGTCATGAAGCTCGGCCGCGACGGCACGCCGGCGGATCTGTTCATCCCGAGCAAGGCGCACTGCGTGCTCGCGTACTACACCGCGCTCGCGTTCAGCGGCTTCTTCCCGGAAGAGGAGCTCGAGACGTTCGAGGTGAACGGCTCGGAGTTGCCGGGGCACCCGGTTCGCAACGACCGCAAAGGCATTTCGTTCTCCGGCGGCAGCCTCGGCATGGGGCCGTCGGTCGGCATCGGCGTGGCGCTCGGCTGGCGGCGCAAGGGGATCGATCGCAACGTGTTCGTCCTGGTCGGCGACGGCGAGTGCAACGAGGGCTCGGTGTGGGAAGCATTCATGTCCGCCGCCCACTACAAGCTCGACAACTACGTGATCGTCGTCGACGAGAACAAGCTGCAGTACGACGGCACCACCGACCAGGTGATGTCGCTCGGCGACCTGCAGGGCAAGCTCCGCAGCTTCGGCTTCGACGTCTCGTACGTCGATGGTCACGATGTCGCGAAGCTCCACCCGGCGCTCGTCGCCGCCGCGCGCTCGCGCAATGGCAAACCCACTGCGATCATCGCCGACACGCTCAAGGGCAAGGGCGTCTCGTTCATGGAAGGCCGCAAGGAGTGGCACCACTCGCGGCTGACGAAAGAACAATACGAGCAAGCGCTCGCAGAGCTCGGGCAGAGGAGCTAAGCGTCATGGAATTCAATGCGGTGAACTCGCGGTTCCTGTCGAAGATGGGGCACCGCGGCGCGTTTGCGATGGCGCTCGGCGAGCTCGCCGACACGATGCCCGATCTCGCGGTCGTGACGGCGGACCTCGGCCTGCTCACCGGCCTCGATCGGTTCATCAAGCAGCATCCCGAGAAGTTCCACAACGTCGGTATCGCCGAGCAGAACATGATCGGCATCGCGGCCGGCCTCGCGCGCGAGGGCTTCGTCGTGTTCACGACGACGTACGCGACGTTCATCACGATGCGCAGCTACGAGCAGATCCGGCTCGACGTCAGCTACATGGGGTTCAACGTCAAGGTGGTCGGCACCGGCAGCGGGCTCGCGATGGGGATGCTCGGCACGTCGAACTACGGCATCGAAGATCTCGCGCTGATGCGTGCGCTACCCGGCATGATGGTCGTGCAGCCGTGCGACGGCATGGAGATCATCAAGACGATCCACGCCGCCGCGCGCCATGTCGGCCCGATGTACATCCGGCTCACCGGCGTGCTCAACAGCCCGATCGTCTACGAGAAGGACTACGAGTTCGAGCTCGGCAAGGCGGTGCGCCTGCGCGAGGGCAAGGACATCACGATCTTCGCGGCGGGCACGATGGTCCACGAAGCGCTGGGCGCGGCGACGGCGCTCGAGGCGCAGGGCATCGGCGCCGCGGTCGTCAACATGCACACCGCGAAGCCGATCGACACGGCCGCGATCGACCGCGCATGCGCCGAGTCGGCGCTGATCGTCACGGTCGAGGAGCACGGCGTGATCGGTGGCATCGGTAGCGCCGTCGCCGAGTACAAGGCCACGCTCAAGAAGACGCCTCCGCAGCTGTTCCTCGGCTTGCCCGACAAGTTCGGCAAGGTCGCGGAGTATCGCTACCTGCTCGAGCGCTATGGCCTGACCGCGCCTCAGATCGCGCGGTCGATCGAAGGCCGGTACCGCGAGCTGTAATCCTAGCTGGCGTCGATCTCCGAGTCGATCGGAGCGGCTTGGCGCCGCAGCGTCAGGTACGGGATCACGCCGCACAGGCACGGCACGATCTGGCTGATCAAG
>CAZDGY010000104.1:0-11517 GCA_964504685.1 uncultured Kofleriaceae bacterium
CAGCGTCGACCGACGCGGGTGATGCCGCCGCGACGATCGCCGTTGCATTGCGCGGCTGGCTGCGCGGCGACGGTGGCTGGACCGCGTTGATCGCGGCACGCGTCGACGTCGCTGCGGTCCGCACCGCGCTACCGGCAGAGCTCCGTCCGATCGCGACCCGAGTCGCAGGTGGGCACAGCGCGGTGCCGGCGCACGTCGATGCCAAGTACGCGACGATCGCGGCCGCCGAACGCGCGCTCGATGGCGCACCGGGCTCCGAGGTTCGGATCGTGCTCGGTGACGCGGCGACGAGCGACGATGGGCGCGCGTTGTTGGCGCTCGTCGATGGAGCTGCATCGGCACAGCCAACCGCGCCGCACGTCGATGGCGATCCGGTCGCGACCGCGGCAGCGCGCTACGCCATTGCGCGCGTCCCCGGCGGTGCTGCACTCGACGCGCTCGTCGCGGCGGCGCATGCGTTCCATCGCGACCCGGACATCGCCGAGCGGCTCGGGCGCGATATCGTCGCGACCGCGGTCGATGGTGCGGCGGCTCATGCGGCGCTCGGGGCGCTGTTCGATGCGCTCGCCGATTCGGCGCGTGCGCGCACCGAGTGGCAGGCCGCGGTCGATGCGAGCTGGGAGCCGAGCTTCGCGCGGGGTCTGGCGGAGACGATCGCGCGGGCGGGCGATGCGCCGGCCGCGGTCGTGGTCGCGACCGGAGCGGCGGCTGCGGATGGCGATCCGGCGCGCGTGTGGATCGCGATGTCGCGTGCACTCGCGAGCGCGGGTAAGCCGGTCGAAGCGCTCGCGGCCGCGCGGGACGCGATCGATCTAGCCGGCCTCGATCAGATCGCTGCGGCGCTCGATACCGCGATCGCCGCGAGCCGCGATCTTGGTCGCGACTCGCAAGCGGCAGCGCTCGCCGAGCGGCGCGCCAAGTTGTCGCCGCCGCCGCCGCTGGCCGGCGCGAACGATCCGAGCGACGCGGCAGCTGCGATCGAGGTGGCCAAGCGCGCGCCCGACGCCGGCGCGCTCGCGCGGCTGTGGGTCGCGTCGCGCTGGCAACCGCGCAACGTCGAAGCGCGCGGGCTATTGGCAGCCGCGGTGTCGGGCGATGATGCGCGGCGAGCTACCGTGATCGCCGAGCTGACCGAGCTCGCGGGCGACCGCTACGATCTCGAGCGCGCGTTTGCCGCGGTCACTGCACTCCGCGTCGCGTTCGAGCACTGACGTCCCCGGTTGACCTCGACCTGAACATCAACATGAACGCCACCGTTGCCGTAGTCCGCGACTGTTGGCGAGCCGCCAGATTCGATCGGGGCTTGATTGCGGCACCCTTCGCAAGGGCGGCACCCGCGCGAGGCGGGAAGGTCAACGTCAAGGTCGACGTTTGTTGTTCAGGTTCACGTTCAGGTCAACGTCGACGACGCGTCAGCGCCGCGGCGGCGGGCGTTGGCCAGTGCGGCGGAACTCGACGTAGTCCGCGACGATCGTCGCGTGATCGAACACGAGCGGCTGCGGCAGCTCGTCCGGTGCGCACACGAAGCAGCGCGCAGCATCGTCACCACCGCTAGGCTCGCCAGCTGCGGTCGCGATGAACACGGTCGACATCGTGTGCTGGCGCGGATCGCGCGCCGGGTTCGAGTAGACGTGGAACAGCTGCTCGATCGTGACATCGAGTCCGGTCTCTTCTCTCGCTTCGCGCACCGCAGCGTCCGCGACCCACTCGCCGGCGTCGACGAAGCCCCCTGGCAACGCAAGGCCGCGCGGCTCGTTCTTGCGCTCGATGAACACGAGCGTGCCGGGGCGGTCGGCGAGCTCGATCAAGATGTCGACGGTCGGAATCGGATTGCGATATGGGCCGCCGCCGTTCACTTGCCGCCGCCCGCGGCGAGCGGACCCTCCATCCAGCTCGTCAGCTCGGCCTCGAGCGCCTTCGCGTTCGGGTCGGACTCGACGATGTTGTGTTTCTCGTCGGGATCCGCGTCGAGGTCGTAGATCTCCCAGCGGTTGTCGCTGATCCGGTAGAACACGTGACGCTTGCCGTCGGCCGAGATCATCGACTTCGCGGCGTGATCCCACTCCGGCGCCGGCAGCATTTCGGAGAATGCGGGCTTGGCAGGCAGCGGATCCTTGCACGCGAGCGCCGGCGCGAGGCTGCGGCCGGCCCAGGTCGATGGCGACTGCGCGCCGAACAGCGCGGCGACCGTCGGCGCGAGGTCGACCAACTGGACGACGTCGTCGCGCATGCACGCCGGTCCGTGCGGCACGCGGAACATCAGCGGCACGTGGAGCAGCTCTTGGTACAGCGTCTGCCCGTGGAAGAACATCTGCTGGCCGGCGAACGTATGGACGCCGAACGCCTCGCCGTGGTCGGCCATCAGTACGACCGTGGTGTTCGCGGCGAGCCCGTTCTTGTCGAGCGCATCGAGCAACTGACCGAGTAACACGTCGTCGAACGCGATCTCGTAGTCGTACTTCTCCTCGAGAGACGCGGTGCCGTGCTCCTTGTACGTGTAGCCGGGATGCTCCATGTACGTCGAGTGCGGCTCGAACAAGTGGACGAGCATCGCGAACTTCGTCTTGTCGTTCGCGAGCGCGTCGAGCTTCGTGATCGCTTTGGTGATCACGCGCGGGCCCGCAGTGTCGTGGTTCGAGTCCGGGATCGACTTCGCGTCGGTGTTGTCCCACTCGTCGGCGCCTTGCACGACGTTCGAGTGCATCGGCGTGCCGTCGGTGTTGAGCACGTCGGCGCACGTGTCGGGATGTTTGCCGCGATCGCAGAAGTAGAAGTGCGAGGTCTCGCCGATCGTCTTGAGGCCCGCGGGATGGAGCGCCTCGAACAGCAGGTCGTTGTCGTCGGCGATCGTCGCGTAGTCCTTGAACTGTTTGTCGACGATCAGCTGTGACGGATAGCGCGACGCGAGGAACGATGGCACCGAGCGCGGCGTGTTCGGCGCTTGCGAGTACGCACGGCGAAACACGACCGCTTGTTGCGCGAACGCGTCGAGCCGGGGCGTCAGCGACTTGCCTTCGCGCTTGTAGCCGGTGATGCCGAGGCGATCGAAGCGCAGCGTGTCGATGAAGACGATAAGGACGTTGTCGCCGGCGGCGATCTTCGGCGCGGTGTCCCTCGCGGTATCGGGCAACTGCGTGGTCTTGTCGACGTGCGCGTCGCCGCCCGAGCAGTTCTCGTCGATGCCGTTGTCCGGGATGTCGACCGCGTTCGGGTGGATGTTCGGGTTGTTGTCGTCACAATCGGGGCCGCCGAAGAACGCCGAGTAGCCGTCGTGGTCGTGATCGATGAGCTTGCGCAACAACCCGACGAGGCCGGGCCACTTTTCGATCGGCGCGGAGATGTACGAGTAATCGGTCACTGCGTCGACCACCGCGGGCGAGGGCCTGCCGCGTAGGGACACGACTGGCATCGCGATCGCGATCAGCGTCGCGACCGCGACGATCGCGCCGCGTGCGGGGATCCGCTCGCGCAACGTCGCGGCCGGCCCGTAGAACACCAAGCCGATCGCGAGCGCGACGACGGGGAGCGCGGCGAGAGCAGCGAGCGCGCCGAGGTTGAGCTTTTGGTATTCGAGCCGCGTGTAGATCACGAACAGGGCGGCGGCGACCGCGAGCGCGGCGACGCCGAGCAGCACCAGCAGGACGCGCGACAAGGGCCCGATCGCGGGAACGATCGCGGTTACTCGACGAGTGACGCGGTAGATCGGTAGCGCGCCGAGCGCGAGCAGCGGAATCGCGAGCACGACCGCGACGCCGAGCAACAAGCCGCCCGGGCCTTTGCGTTGCACTTCGCCGACGAGCAGGATGGAGAGCTTGCCGACGCCGAACGCGAGCACGCCGCCCAGCAGTGCGGCTGCGATCAGGATCGCCGCCACTTTGCGATCGAGCTCGTCGTCCTGCCGCAAGCGGCGGAACAGCGTGCGAACCCAGCCCGAGCCCCACGTCGCGTTGCCGGCGGCGAGCACGATCCCGACCGCGAAGCCGAGCGGTAGCGCGAGGATCGCCCACAGCCCGAGGACCGCGGGCGCTGCGGCGCCGACCCCGGTGTGCACGATGTCGACCACCGCCATCACGAGCCAGGCAGAGAGGCTGACGCCGAGCCCAGCCGCAAAGCCGGAGCGATAGGGCGATGGACCGTCAGACATCGACAGGGGATTCGTTACCACGGCGGAGGCGGGACTTCGAATCCCGAGCCCAAGAGATCGTGTACGTGCACGTGCCACGTGACACGTGCACGTACACGATCTGATCTAGATTCGCGACATGCGCCACCTCGTCATCGTCTTTGCGCTCCTCGGCTGCGGCCACAAGGACGAGTGCGAGCGCCTGATCGAGCGCGCGGCTGAGGTCGGCGCGATCATGGGTGAGCACCCGAACGGCGACCCGGCGAAGGATCTCGCGGACTGCCGCGCCCATATCGACGAGGTCCGCCGCAATCCAATCGCGATCTGCGTCCTCGCGGCGAGCTCGACCGACGAGGCGAAGGCGTGCGTCGCCGGACCGTTGCAGTCTCAGCGGGACGACGCACTCGCGGCACGTAAAGCCGCAATCCAGCAAGCCGCAGCTAAGCAAGCTGCAGCTCAGCAAGCCGCAGCCCAGCCACACGACGCCGTCGGTCCGCTCTCGGCGCAACTCGCCGACGTCAACAAGCAGATCGACGCGCTGCTGCAGCCGCGCCATGCGGCCGAGCCCGACGTCCCGACGAAGTACGCGGCGCTGGTCGCGCAACGCAAAGATCTCGAAGCCAAGCTCGCCGAAGCCAAGCGAGCAGCAGCGCCCTAGCTGCGCGCGACTTCGACGATCACGCCTTCGACAAACCGCGCATCGACCACGTCGCCGACGATGCCGCCGAGGATCCGCTCGAGGTCATCGAGCCAACCTTCGAGCAACGGATCGAGCACCGAGCCGCCGGCCGACAGCTGCGATGCGCCGAGTCGCGTACGGATCGCGGCGCGACCCGCCGCGCGCGCTTCGGAGGTTAGCTTGACGCCAACGAACCCGCGTTCGCGCAACGCCGTCAGCTCGCGTTGGGTCAGCGCTTCACCGCGCAGCTCGCCGGCGATCACGGCGCGAGCAAGCGCGGTGCGAATGTGATCATCGAGCTCGGGCCGCGGCTCGGGCAATCGCCCCATCGCCGCAACGTCGACGCCCAGTCCCTCGACGAGTGCGATCCGGATGGTCAGCGCGCTCAAGATCTCGCCCGCACGCCGCAGATCCGCGTTGGATTCGAACGGGCGGACGCCCGCCGACGGCGGCTGATCCGCGATCTTGGCGAACAGCGGACGCGGCGAGCACAACGCGGCGACGAGCTCGCGTGCCGGCGTTCCCGCGGTGAGCGAGCGCGGAGCGAGCGCCTGCGCGAGCTTCGCGAGCTTGTGGCCGAGCGTGTAGCCGACGCGAAACAGCCGGCCGAGCGCGATCGAGCGCAACGCTTGCTCGGCGCGAGCCAGATCGCCGCGCGCGACGGTCTCTAGGCCGAGCGACAGCGTCGAGGTCGCGTACAGCGCGCCGCGGCGCACGACCTCGGATTGTCCGGGCTTCGCGCGACCTGCGGCGAGCACCTTGTTGACGAGCACCGCGAGCGCGCGCTCGATCCGCTCGGCTTCGATCGGCTCTTCGATTCGACTGATCGCACGCGCGAGGAAGCTGCGGCCGATCACCTCCTCGGCGATCGCGAGCGGCAGTCGGCTCGAGTCGTCGCCGATCGCTCGGTCTTGCGAGCCTTCGCCGATGTGGACGTCATCCGCCGCCAGCGGGCGGAACAGATCGAGCGCGTCGTAGAAGTCGACGTAGCCAAGATCGGCGAGCCGACCGGCGCGCCAGCGATAGCTCATCTCTTCGAGCTCGGCCGGCGGCTCGCTGCGCGCCGCCATGATCGTGTGGCGCGCGAGATCTTGATCGGCGCGGTAGAGGTCCTCGACCAAGTGCATGATCGCGCGCTGGGTGTTGTCGTCGCCCTGCAGCTCGAGGATGAAGAACCGATCGGGCGTCGTGTACATCGGCTCGTCGTTGTCGTCGGTCGGGCCCTCTTCGAGCGTGGTGTCGTAGATCTTGACGCTGCGTTGCAGGATCAGCGCGCGCAGCTCGGTATCGAGCCCGGCCCAGACTTCGCCGGTCTTCTCGAACCCGCACTCGGCGAGCGCGTTCAGCCACGGCATCAGCGACGCGACCTCGAGCTGGTCTTTGTTCCAGCCGTCGAGATCGAAGCAACCGCGCAACTGCTCGGTGGTCGCGAGCTCGATCAGATCCTGCCCGTCTTGGAACCCGACCTCGTGGACGAGCTCGAACACTTCGTTCGGCGACAGCGCCGCGACCGCCCCGGCGGCGTCCTCCGAAGACAGCAACGCGTCGATCTGGCGATAACCGCGCGGCCCCGCGAGTTGGGCGCGGAGTCGGCCGAGCGGGCCGGAAGGCGGGAGCTCGCGTTCGCTCATGCGGTCGCGCACCGTAGCTCCGATCGTCGAGTCGCGCCATCGCCTGATAGGCTAGCTACGTGTCCTCGATCGCCTCGGTTAGCGACGCGGTCCGCGGCTGGCTCGACCGGCTCGGGCCCGGCCGGCTCGGCGTTGCGTGCTCGGGCGGCATCGATTCGATCGCGCTCGCCGACGCTACGATCGGGGGCGCTGGCGCCGATCGCGTCGTGGTCGTGACGATCGATCATGGCTTGGCAGCCGGCAGCGCCGAGGTCGCGGCCGCGGTCGCCGGGTGGGCGCGCGGGCAGGGTGCGACCGCCGAGCTCCGCCGGGTTGCGGTCGCCACCGGCGAATCGATCGAGGTCGCTGCGCGCATCGCTCGCTACGCGGCGTTCGACGCGATCATCGCCGAGCGCGGCTTGGATTGGCTGCTGCTCGGCCACACCGCGAGCGATCAAGCCGAGACCGTGATGATGCGGATCGTGCGCGGCACCGGACCGGCCGGGCTCGCCGGGATTCCGGCGCGGCGCGCTCGTTATGTCCGCCCCCTGCTCGGGCTCGATCGAGCGACACTCGCCGCTTACGCCGAGGCGCGACAGCTCCCGGTCTGGGATGACCCGATGAACCAGGACGATCGGATCCCGCGCGTCCGGATGAGAGCGGAGATTCTCCCTGCGCTGCGCCGCGAGAATCCGGCGCTCGATCAGGCGCTCGTCCGGCTCGCGGCGTCTGCCGCGGAGTGGATCGAGGTTATCGACGAGCGCGCGGCCCCGCTAGCCCAGCTCCCGATCGACTGCGCGCGGCTAGCGACCGAGCCCGCCGCGATCCGCAAGCGCGCCCTCGCGCTCGCGCTCGACCGTCTCGGCCTGGGCTACGACGCCGCCCATCTCCAGGCGCTCGACGACCTGATCCAATCGCCGACCGCAGGCGAGCGGTCCATCGACCTTCGAGGGGGCCGCGCGATCAGGTCGTACGACAACCTGTCGATCTCAGGCGTAGGCGTAGGCGACGCTCGATCTCCATCCGGACCCGAATCGCGGGGATCCGGATCGCCTACGCCTACGCCCGGATACGAGCTCCGCGTCGCCCAACCCGGCGATCGATTCAGGCCAAGCCGGCTCAACGGCCATTCGCGCAAGCTGTCCGCCTTGTACATCGATGCGAAAGTCCCCCGCGCTCTGCGCGCCTCCGCACAGGTGTTGGTCCGCGCCTCGGACGGCGTGATCGTCTGGGCCGAGCACCTCGGGATCGCGTTCGGCGAAGCCGATCCGTTTTCGCCTCTACCTACCTGATCTACTTGGGAGGTTTTGGCGAATTGGGCTTTGCAACCGCCGTGAAAGGCCCCATGCTTGTGACTGCGTCGAGTGCTCGACCGGACCGCCCGTGCGCCAATCCCATAAAACCATACTGATCTGGGCGATCCTGATCCTCATGTTCGTGAGCATCTACTCGATGTTCACGGATTCCTCGAGCAAAGAGCGCGAAGAGGACGTCACCACGTTTCGCGCCGAGCTCGCAAACCGCGATAAGGCCGGGGAAATCGACAAGGTCACGATCGAGCCGCGCGGCCACGATGACGCTCGCTACGTCATCCAGATGAAGAATCCGGGGCCCGATCAGGTCAAGAAGATCGTCAACGCCGAGTTCCCCGGCACGATCACCAACGAGCTGAACACCGCGAACGTCAAGTACACGGTCAAGTCGAAGGACGAGTCGAGCATCTGGCCGCAAGTCCTCGTGTGGTGGCTGCCGATGCTCCTGCTCGTCGGGATTTTCTTCCTGTTCATGCGCCAGCTCCAGTCGGGCGGCGGCAAGGCGATGAGCTTCGGCAAGTCGAAGGCGAAGCTACTCAGCGATCACCAAAACCGGGTCACGTTCAAGGACGTCGCGGGCATCGAAGAAGCCAAGGACGAGGTCGAAGAGATCATCGCGTTCCTGAAGGACCCGAAGAAGTTCACCCGCCTCGGCGGTCGGATCCCGAAGGGCGTCCTGATGATGGGCTCGCCCGGCACCGGCAAGACCTTGCTCGCTCGCGCGATCGCGGGCGAAGCCGGGGTGCCGTTCTTCTCGATCAGCGGCTCGGACTTCGTCGAAATGTTCGTCGGCGTCGGCGCGAGCCGCGTCCGCGACTTGTTCGAGCAGGGCAAGAAGAACGCGCCGTGCATCATCTTCATCGACGAGATCGACGCAGTCGGCCGCCATCGCGGCGCCGGGCTTGGCGGCGGTCACGACGAGCGCGAGCAGACGCTCAACCAGTTGCTCGTCGAAATGGACGGCTTCGAGTCCAACGACGGCGTCATCATCATCGCCGCGACCAACCGGCCCGACGTGCTCGACCCCGCGCTGCTGCGCCCCGGTCGGTTCGATCGCCGCATCGTCGTGCCGCGGCCCGATCTGCGCGGTCGGATCGGCATCCTCCAAGTTCACACCCGCAAGGTTCCGCTCGGCGGCGTCGACCTCGAAGTCATCGCCCGTGGCACCCCGGGGTTCTCCGGCGCCGATCTCGAGTTCCTCGTCAACGAAGCCGCGCTGATCGCGGCGCGGCGCGACAAGGACAAGGTCGAGGCCGACGACTTCGAAGAGGCTAAGGACAAGGTCCTGATGGGCGCGGAACGGCGCTCGATGTTCATCTCCGAGAAGGAGAAGCGGACGACCGCGGTCCACGAGTCCGGCCACGCGCTGGTCGCGCGGTTCGTCGGCGTCGAGGCCGATCCGGTCCACAAGGTCACGATCATCCCGCGTGGTCGCGCACTGGGCCTGACTCAGCAGCTACCGCCGGAAGACCGGCTGAGCATGACCCGCGAGTTCGCGCAGAACCAGATCGCGATCCTGATGGGCGGCCGAGTCGCCGAAGAGATCGTGTTCGGTCAGAAGACGACCGGCGCCGGCAACGACATCGAGCGCGCGACCGACCTCGCCCGGTCGATGGTGACCGAGTGGGGCATGAGCGATGAATTCGGCCCGCTCAACTTCTCGAGTGGCGGCAAGCACGAGGTGTTCCTCGGCCGCGACTTCTCGTCGACCGAGCGCCACAGCGAAGATACCGCCCAGCGGATCGACGCCGAGATCCGCCGCATCGTGTTCACCCAATACGAGCGCGCGACGAAGATCCTGACCGAGCATCGCCGGGAGCTGGACCAGTGCGCGGAAGGCCTGCTCGAGTACGAGACACTCGACAACGACGACATCGACACGCTGCTCAAGGGCGGCAAGCTCGATCGCCCGGTCGCGGCGGTGGCGCGTAAGCAGAAGGAAGCAGCGTCCGAAGACGAGAGTCGCGCGAAGCGGCCGTCGATCTTGCCGCCGATCGGCAAGAAGGATCCTTCGCCCGAGCCCGCGTAGCGAGCTGTGATTTTCCGCATCGTGGCGCTCGTGGCGACGATCGCTGCATGCGCGCCGAAACCGGGTGCAGAGCGGAGCTCGGATCCCGGTGCTGCCTCGATCGGTACGCCGGCGCGGGTCGAGCCCAAGCCGATGGCGCCAGCCGACGCCGAGCCGATAGCACCAACCGAGACCACACCAGCCGACGCCAAGCCGACGCCAGCGTCGGTCAAAGCGGGATGGACGAACGTCCCGGCGCTTGGCGTGGGCCTGGCGTGTGCCGGCACGGTCGAGATGGTCAACGCTCAGGCGCTCGTGACGTGCGGAACGAGCACCTTGATCGTGATCGCCGCGCCGCCGGGTCGTACGCTCGACGACGAGATCGACGAATACACGCGCGAAGAAACCTCGAGCTTAGAGGCGCGCCATGGTCCGGTACGGCGCAGCGCGCACCGCTATCGCCACTCGTACGAGAACGCCGCCGCGGCCGGAACGACGTATTGGGAGGACGTGATGGTCGAGCTCGACGGCCGCGTCGTGGTTTGTCAGACGTCGTCGTTCGCCCCGAAGGGGACGGCGCGCGACGCGGCAACCGGCGGCGACGTGTGCGACACGCTCGGCCCGATGCGCTGATCGGCGCGACGCCTACGCCCACCGGTGGAGGCGGTGCTAGGGTCGCCGCGTGGCGACGCCGTTTCGTAGCGCCGAGGTTCGACCCGAAGCCGCGTCGTTGCGGCTGTCGTGGTGGGCGCTCGCGATGTCGGTGTTGTCCGCTGGCTCGTTGGGCACGTTCATCGCCAGCCTCAAGCCGCGCCGGGGCGAGCGCGGCGACGACGTGGTCCAGCTTGGCGGCTGACCGAGGTGCAGCCCCGACGCTCGTGATGGGCGTGGTCAACGTCACGCCGGACTCGTTCTCCGACGGCGGGCAGTTCCTCGACCCCGACGCGGCGGTCGCTCACGGCCTGGCGCTGTTGCGCGATGGCGCCGACGTTCTCGACATCGGCGGTGAGGCGACCAACCCACGCGCGCGCCCGATCAGCGCGGAGGACGAGCTGCGCCGGGTCATCCCGGTGGTCGAGCGGCTCGCGGCCGCCGGGGCGACCCTGTCGATCGACACCACGAAGGCGACGGTCGCTCGCGCAGCGGTCGCAGCTGGGGCGCGCTACATCAACGACGTCTCGGGTGGCCTGTTCGACCCCGCGATGGCCTCGACCGCGAGCGAGCTCGGCGTCACCTACATCGCGGGGCACCTGCGCGGTCGTTCGCTCGCTGAGGTGTTCGCCGCCGAGCAGCCGGTGTCGTGGCAAGAAGTTGCCGACGAGCTCGTCGCCCGGCTCGATGCTTTGTCGGCGGAAGCGCGAGCGCGGGCCTGGGTCGATCCGGGCATCGGCTTCGGCAAGGGCGCCGATGGTGTCGGCAACTCGCTACTCTTGCGGCACGCCGGTGACATCGCGCGCCGGGTCGGTCGGCCGATCATGGTCGGACCCAGCCGGAAACGGTTCGTTCGGATTCCGCTCGGTGAGGCGGCTACGCTCACCGAGGTCGATCGCGCGAGCACTGAAGCTGCGATGGTCGCGGTCCGCGCCGGCGCAAACATGGTCCGCACCCACAACGTTGCCTTGCTCAGTACCGCATTGACCGCGTACAACAAGTTGTAGGGCGCGACGATGACCGAGTCGATCCAGCGCTTTCTCGACAGCCTCAGCGTCGCCACAGTAGTGACGACGCTCGTCGACATCGCGCTCGTCTATTACCTGATCTACCGCCTCCTGCTCACGATCCGC
>CAZDGY010000105.1:0-11494 GCA_964504685.1 uncultured Kofleriaceae bacterium
CACCTTGGACGGCAACCCGGCCTTGCGACACTCGCCGCCGAGCACGGGAAAGCGTTCGACCACCGCGACGCGCTTGCCGAAGTACGCGGCTTTGACCGCCGCTTTCTCGCCGGTCGGTCCCGACCCGATGACGACGAGGTCGAAGTCGTGCCCCATTCGCTCTAGCGTAACGCGCGAACGCCCGAGCGGATCACGCGTCTAGTCGAATACCCCTTGGCCGGTCGTTTCGATCGTGCCGCTGACCGTGCAGACCGAGCTATCGGTACAGCTGTGCAGCGCGTAGTTGCTGAACGTCGCTTTCACCACGCCATCAGCGGGGCGATACTCGTCGATGACAAGCGAACCTGGCGGCGGTTGTGCGCCGGCCCAGCAGTGGTTGCCGTGTAGATCGAAGCCCGCGTCGGTCATCGCGGCGATGTGGCGATCGTCGCTGCCGTCGTAGATCTCGGGATCGGGCACGGCGCCGGTGAAGCCGTCTGGGAGCTGGAACTGGACCGAGCCCAAGAACGTGTACGGCGAGTCGTGCTCGGTAAACACGATCCCGAGGTTGTCGTTGTAGTTGACGAGCGTGCGGCCTTGCAACGTCGCGCACGGCGATGTCAGCGAGGACATGACCTGCATGCTCGCGTCGCCGCCGGTACCTCGGCCGCTATCACTGCCGCTGCTATGCGCGTCGGTCCCGCTGCCGTGGTTTTGCCCCGGCGCATCGATGCTGCCAGGTCCCCCGCCGTTGCCGCCAGACGATCCACACGCCGCGCACAGCGCGACAGCTAGCCACCACGATCGCAATGCCATGCGCGGGTGGTAGCGGACATTCGGGCGGTCACGTGCCAATACATTCGGACATCGTTCACGCGATCTTCATCGTGCGCACCGCTCGGCCGACGGAGCATAGCGCCATGAGAGGAGCGGTCTTCGCGTTGTGGACTGCGCTGGCGATAGTCGGGTGCGGTCCCTCGTACGGCGTGTCGCGGACGATCACCGACTGGAACGGTAAGGACTGGATCGAGCACCCGGCGGAAACTCCGCAGCCGCCGCGACCGAGCGGCTGCGAGCTCGAGCAGCTGACGAAGTCGTCGTTGGTTCCCAGCGAGACGTCGCATTACATCGCGATCGGGGAAGTCTGGCTCGTAGGCGGTGATCCGAGCTCGACGAGCGTGCTCGACAACGTCCAGCGTCGGGCATGCGCTCTCGGAGGCGACGCCATCATGCTGATCAAGCAAGGGCACACGTTTCGCAGCGGCCACATGGCTACGTTCTACGTGTTGAAGCACGGCGCGCCGATCGCACCGTAGCCGGCAATTGCTTCAGGCGTCGCCGGTCTTCAAGAACCGCTGCACCGCTTTCTCTCCGAGCTTGAACCCGGTGCTCGCTCGCGCGGTGCGCAGCGTCTCACCGCTCAGCTCGTCGATGACGGTCAGGATCGCGTGCGGATCGTCTTCGTCTTCCTGGATGTCGAAGTCGGCGCGCAACCGGGCGCCGGTCTCGCTCAGGCAATTGATCGAGCGATGCAACCGAGCGCGCGCGGCGTGTGCGTGGCGGGTCATCACTTCGGTCGCGCCCTTGACGAGCGTCGCAAACCCGGACGCGTCGAGCGGCTTCGGGTTCACCTTGTCGCGGCCCATCGTCCACGGGCTGACCAACGATGGCTCTGAGTCGCCGACCCGCGTCATCTCGGCCGCCCAGCCTTCATCGTTCTCGTTCTTCACGATCTTCGCGATCCAGCCGGCTTTCTTCCAGCGCCGCGGATCGGTGGTCTCGTCAACTGCTTCGGCGGGTTCGGTCATGCCGCAGCTTCGCTCACAGGTCTGACGTCGGCTCGCCGTCGGCGACATACGAGCTCTCGATCCCGACATCGCCGCTGAACGAGACGCCGTCGAGGTCGGCTTGCTCGTCGCCGGTGCCGCCGAGCTCGGGCTCGAAGGTCCGCGTCACCGGTATGTTCACCATGTGCATTTCGTCGAAGATCGGCGGGCGCGAGCAATCGAGCGCCCGCGGCGCCGACGCGGTCCAGCCCGCGACGACGACCACGTCGGGAACCTCGACCTTCGCGTCCATGTAGTAGAACGTCTCGAGATAGGTCCCCGGCGGCAGCTCGTTGATGATCCAGTAGCCGTGCTCGTCGGTCAGCGCCGATTGCGTTCCGTCGAGACTCGGAGACGTCACGAGGACAGTGACCGCCGCGATCTCCTCGCCCGACGCGAGGTCGCGGATCTTGCCGGCGAGCGCGCCGGTCGCCGCCGGCCTGGCATACGGCTGCATCGTCGGCGGGTCGTCGATCTCGACCCCAGCGACGAGCACTTCGGCCAGCTCGGCCATGCGACTCGTCGGTGCCGTAGCGACGTGCTCGATCAGCTCGTCGCCCGGGTCGAGCCGGGGCGTGACGTCGCGGCTCGGCTCGGCGTCGTGACGCGGCACCGGGATCGGCGCGGTCTCGGCGTGGGACGCGCGATGGACCGCGATCGCAGCGCCGGCTAGCAACCCGAGAATGATCCAGGTTCGAGCATGCATGCTCTAGCTGTAGGTGACCGGCCTGGCAGGCGGTAGCACGCGCTGGCAACACCTAGTGCTGCGCCGCGACCGCGCATCGCGTCGCAGGTCGCAGTAGGATCGTCGCGATGGCCTCGGCCGAACCTGCGAGCCGGCGCTGCGTGGTCTGCCACGCGGTGTACAGCGCTGGCGAGCGGTTCTGCTCGGCCGACGGCGGCGCGATCGTCGAAGATACCGCGGGCGATCACGATCCGCTGATCGGCCAGACGCTCGACGGACGGTACTTCGTGCGGCGGTTGCTCGGTCGCGGCGGCATGGGAGCGGTCTACGAAGCCGATCACGTCGGGCTCGACAAACGGGTCGCGATCAAGTTCCTGGCGTATGGCAACGGCGATCGCGACGCTTCGGCGCGGTTCAGGCTCGAGGCACGCGCCGCCAGCCGGGTGATCCACGAGCACGTCGTGCAGATCTTCGATATCGGCAGCGACGCGGGTCGCGATTTCATCGTGATGGAGTACCTGGACGGTCGCGATCTTCGTCAAGAGCTCGCCGGTGCCGGCCCACTCGATGCTGCGCGCGCCGCGGCGATCGGCCGGCAGATGCTGCTCGGCCTCCACGCGATCCACGAGGCGGGAATCATCCACCGCGACATCAAGCCGAGCAACGTATTGCTCACGACGCGCGGCAGCGATCGCGACTACGTCAAGATCATGGATTTCGGGATCTCGAAGTCGCTGCACGTCGCGGAGACGCTCACCGGAACCGGCAACATCGTCGGAACGCCGCAGTTCATGGCGCCCGAACAGCTCGCCGGCGGCGACGCGGACCATCGCTCCGACCTCTACGCCGCTGGCCTCACGCTGTTCGCGATGCTCGTCGGCGACGCTCCGTTTGCCGGCTCGACCCGCTCGGTCGCCGCGCTACATATGAACCAGGCACCGCCGTCGCTCGACGATGTGCGCCCCGGGTTGCCGCCTCGGCTCGTCGCCGCGGTCGAGCGCGCGCTATCGAAGTCGCCGGACGCGAGGTTTCGCGATGCGCTCGAGTTCGCCGAAGCGCTGAGCGGCGACGATTCCGGAGCGAAGCTTCCGCCGCGAAGCGACGCCGCACCGACGCGGTCCGAACGCAAGCCGGCACCCCACGTGGTCGAGCCGACTGCACGCGTCGGTCGACCTCGGCCCCTGTGGCTGTGGATCGCACCAGTCGTGGTTGCGCTCGGCGTGGTCGGCGGGTTCATCGCGATGCGGTCGACGCGGTCGAGCACGGTACTCGTTGCCGACGCGGCTGCGAGCGCCCAACGGTCGAGTGACGCGCGGGTCGTCGACGCGGCGGCCGCCGATCCATGGGCGAACGCGCCGGCGCAGGCGGCAGACGATCTGGCGCCTCGATCGGGCGCTGCAGACGCGGGCGTCGCGAAACCGCTCGCGAGCCATCACCCGGCGAAGTACTGCACGTGCGTGCCGAACGATATCTACCGGCACGGCAGCGAATCGATGTGCAAGAACCACACGTCGCCGGTGTGTCGATGCGCCGGCGATGAGCTGCTGTGCGCAGAGGCCCCGACGAAGGACGGCGTTTGCCCTATTCGACCGGTGATCGAACGCTACTTGCCGGGCAAGAACGAAGACCCGTGCTCGGGGTTCACCACCACCGGCAAGGCCGCTACCGGCACGCTCGACTGCGTTTTCGCGTGCAACCGCGTCGTTTACCGCGGGAACACGAACGACCCGTGTAAGGGCTACGACGCGATGTCCGCCGCGCCGGCGGATGGTCACATGATCGATTGCAGCGACGAGCCTAGGGGCGAGTAGCAGTTTCGTGCATCCAAATCCCGCTGCCGGGCGAAGTCTGTTACTCACGAACCTGGAGGCTTCAATGCGACTCGGATGGATCGTACAGAGCGGAATCGTCGCGCTCGCGCTCGGCGCGTGCGGCGGCAAGGCCAAGCCGGCGAGTCCCGCGGCGGACAACCGCACGTTGTTCGAACGGCTCGGCGGTCAGCCCGCGATCAACGCGGTCGTCCACGAATTCGTCACGACGACCGGTGACGACCCGCGGATCAACATGTACTTCACGAACACCGACAAGCCGAAGCTCGAAGCGTCGATGGATCAGCACATCTGCTCGATCACCGGCGGTGGCTGCGAGTACAAAGGCAAGTCGATGCTCGATGCCCACACGAACATGAAGCTCGCGCAGAAAGACTTCGACGCGTTCATGGACGATCTCGGCAAGACGCTCGCGAAGCTCAACGTGCCCAAGCGCGAGACCGACGAGGTGATCGCCGCGTTCAAGGGCATGCAGGGCGACGTCGTCGGCCACTAGCCCGAGGCCGCGCTACTCGAGCTGCAGTCCGCAGTCGGCGCACGCGCCGGCGACCAGCGGCGAACCGCAGCCGCAGGCCGGACACTTCGACGCGTCGAGATCGACGGGCGCTGCGCCTTCACGCCTCAGCATCTCGCGCCAATCACCGCGCAGCAGCTCGGCAACTCTCGGTAGCTCGTCCTCCTCGACCAGGAGGTGCGTCTTGGTCCCTCAACCTTTGCCGGCGCCCGGCGGACACCCGACGACGGCGGGGATGTCGGCCTCCAGACAGCGCTCGCGTAACGCTTTCATGTCGGCGATCGAACCGGCGATCGCGGGCACGAGCGGCAAGCCTTCGAGGAGCTCTTCGGCGGTATCGGCGTCCACGCCCGGAGTGTAGCATCCGCGCCATGGACGACGTGCCGAACTTCGTGGCCGCCCAGGATCCACCGCCGCCGAAGCCCGAGGTGCCGAGCAACTACCAGCCCGGCCCCACGTGGCATGCGTGGGCGACGTACGCGTTGATCGCGATCAACTTCGCCGCGTTCATGTACGAGCTCGCCAAGGGCGCCAGCCTGACCGGGGCGACGCCGCAACAGATGATCGATCTCGGCGGCGACTTCGCGGTGCGGACGCGCAACGGCGAGCCGTGGCGACTCGTGACGTCGATGTTCTTGCACTACGGCGTCATCCACATCGCGATGAACATGCTGTGCCTGTACCAGGTGCGGATCGTCGAGAAGATGATCGGCCGCGCGGAGTTTCTCGCGCTGTACTTCGCGACCGGGGTGCTGAGCGGCGTCGCGAGCATCATGCGGCAACCCAATGCGGTCTCGGCTGGGGCGTCGGGCGCGGTGTTCGGCGTGTTCGGCGTGTTCGCCGCCGTGATGATCGTGCGGCGCGCGAAGTTCGACCCGCAGGTGTGGTCGCGCACGATGAGCAGTCTCGGCACGTTTTTCGCGTTGAACTTGATCGTCGGCTTGACCGCGACCGGCATCGATATGACCGCGCACGTCGCCGGGTTGATCGCCGGCTTTATCGGCGGCTATGCGATCGCGTTTGCGCAAGGACGAACCGCGCGGCCGGCGCTGCGCGCTGCGATCGTGGCGATCGCCGGCGGCGGGATTGCCATCGGAGCGCTGTACGCGATCCCGCCGACCAAGAGCTTCCTGCCGCTGCTCGCCGAATACGACGTCATGCACAACAAGACGGTCGCGCGATTCAACGAGCTGTTCGAGCAGTGGAAAGATAGGACCCAGCCGAACCCGCAGTTCGCCGAGGCGGTCGAGCGCGAAGTGGTCGCGCCGTTCGAGGCGCTGCGCACGAAGGTCAAGGCATTCCCGCGCAAGGACGTGCCGGAAAAGTTGTGGCCGATCTTCTCCGATCTCGAGACGTATCTCGGCGCGCGCGTTGCGTGGTGGCGGCAGATCGAGCAGCTCGCGCGCACGCCCGATCCGCTGTTGATCAAAGACGTCAACGCGCTACGCGACCGCTCCGAAGAAGAGCTCGACAAGCTCAACGAAGAGATCACAGCGCTCGACGCTAGCGGCGCTTCTTCGCACTAAGCCGCCAGCCATCGCGCGTGCGATCGGTCGTCGTGATGCTCAACGCCGACGTGAACACCGACGCGACATCCTTCTTCGCGGCGCGCTCGCGCCCGGGCAACCCAGCGCCGTAATAGAACCGCTGCAGCACCCAGATCCAGAACGACGGGCGATCCGCGAACAGGTCCGCGACGATCGACAGCTGCGCCTCGTTGTCCCAGAACGTGCGCTGCGGCGCGCCTTCCTTGCGGCGCAGTTTCAACACGTCGTTCGACACCGGACAGCGCGTGATGCACGCGCGACACATGTGATCGCGGCGCGCGCCGAAGAAGTCGCCGGCGATCACGCGGTCGCACGACGGCACCTTCGTGATCACGTAATCGTCGAACGCGCCGACCGGGCACGCCTCGACGCACAGGTTGCAGGTCGAGCAGTCCGGCAGCTTCCACTCGGCGGTCGTCGGCGTCGGCTCGTAGCGCGTAACCGGCGCGTCGAGCAGCACGACCGCGAGCTTGCAGTTGAAGCCAAAGCGGTGCGAGAAGAACAGCGCGTTCTTGCCGATCCGGCCCAAGCCCGCCGCCGTCGCGATCTCTTTGAGCACGACCGGCACGGCGGACTGCGCATCGGCGACCGCGATCGACTTGCCGTGCGCGCGGTTAATGTCGGCTGCGACATCGGCCGCCATCGTCTCGACGTAGTAATCGGCGGCGACATCGCTGAACAGCGCGATCACGACGACCGCTTCGCTCGGTAGCGCGCGATGGGTCATCCGCATCTTGCCGAGCAGGTGCAAGCTGCGGCGTTGCTCGGCTCCCGGACCGAACCGCTCGCGCAGCTCGCTGCCCGGCAACACGACCACCTCGAATGGCACGCCGGGCGGCGCAGCGTCGCGGATCCAGCCGTCGAGCGCGTCACGATCTACGAGGATGTCGGTCGGGCGCGCATCGCCGCGCAGCTTCGCGCGAGCCGCGACGAGCTCCTGCTTCATCCACGGCGTCGCAGCGAGCCGGATCGCACGCCATTGCTCGGTCCACGCGAGATCGATCGCCTCCCACTTCGTGCGACGCAGCCGCTGGCGGATCGACTCCAACATCTCGACGCGCCGACCCTGGCACATCGCGCGCATCGTGACGAGACCGATTCGACGAACAGCGCGTTATGATGAGTCGTGAATCGTTTGCTGTGCATCGTCGCGGTCGCGCTCGCCAGCCAGCGCGACGCCACCGCGTGCACGACGCTGCCGCCGTGCGAACCGATCGCCCCGCTCGCGAGCGCCGATGCCGCGATGAGCAAGCTCGCTGCAAGCGACGGTGCCGTGGTTGCCCGAGCCGCCGTCACGCTCGCCGCAAGTGACCACGCGGACCAGCTCGCAACGCTTGGCCGCGCGCTGCGCAAGCCTGCGGTGCTCGCCCGGATCATGAAGACCGATCAGGCGCTGCGCTGCGTGATGCCCGCTGTGCTCGGCGCGCTCGCTGCGAATCCGTCGCCGGCTGCTCGCAAGGAGCTGATCAGCCTTGTCGGCTCGCCCGCGTGGGCCGAGCAACCCGGGAGCAACGGCTCGGATCTGCAGAACGCCCTGTTGCGCGCGACGGGTCGGTTTCGCCCGGTGGCGCCCGAGATCACGGCGATGTGGGAACGGATGGCGGCACCGCACGAAGGTTGGGTCAACGTCACCACGATGGTGCTCGCCGAGAACGCGACGCCCGAGGCCGCGGCGCTGTTCGAGCGCTTGCTGCGCGATCCCGAGCAGGATCTCCAGGAGCGCATCGACTGGCTCCACAGCTCGCTCGTCGCGCACCGCGATCGGGTCGAGCTGCTCGCGATGGTCGCGCGCCTGCTCGACGGCAAGCTGCCCGCGGAGCTGGTCACCGCGTTGATCGAAGGCGTGTTCGACTACCAGCAACAGTGGTACGGCACCTGCCCGGGTCCGACCGTCGTCGCGCTCGCGAGCTATTCGCCCGAGGCGCGGGCGGCGCTACACACGGTCGCCGCGAAGGCGCGAGCGCAACACCCCGCCAAGCCACTCGCGGCCGCGATCGACACCGCGCTGCGCGAGCTCGATCGGCTTCACTGAGCGCTCACCACGCGTATTGCTTGAAGAAGCTCCACTGCAGCTGGGTCGCGTCCGCATAGGTCGGGCACGCGTTGCCAGCGGCGCCGTTCGTCGAGCCTCCGGCCCAACAATGCGCCATCGAGTCGAACGTGCACAGCTCGACCTGTCCGTCGGCCGGACAACCGTCGTAGACGTAACACTGGCCGTTGCCGCCGCCCGCGCCGTTCATCGGAATCGTCGTGTAGGTCGCCGCGCAGCCGTTGTGCGCGGCCCACAGCGTCGCAGCTGCGGGAAAACCGGAGACCGCGCCTGCGGTCGGGTCGTCGCAGCCGTTCGTGATTACCGGATCCGACGTGCCGTGAAACATGATGATCGGGACGTGGCCGGTCGAGCACACCGACAGATCCGCGATCGTGCCGCCCGAGTGCGGTGCGAGCCCGTGGAAGTCGCGGCGATAGCAGCCGATGTGCTCGGTGAAGTAGCCGCCCATCGAGAATCCGGTCGAGAACAAGTGCCGGCCGTCGATGCATTGGTCCTGCGCGACGTCATCCTTCATCGCGTCGACGAACGCGAAGTCATCTCCGGTCGCGTTGACGTCCTGGCCGGCGCCGCACACGGTCTGGCCGGTGTTCTCCACGTTCCACGGGAAGCCGAGCGAATCGGGGCCGGACTCGCCATCGGGGAACACGAGCCCGATCCCTTCGCTATCGGCGAGCGTGGCGTACTGGGTCATGTCGTGCATCTCTTGGCCGCTCATCAAGTAGCCGTGAAACACGAACACGAACGGCAGTGGCTTGCCCGGATCGACGTTGGCCGGCAGGTAGACGACGTACGTCCGGTTCTGGCCGCCGACCGACACGCTGCGGCTCGTCAGGCCGCGCATTCCGGTCCGCAACCCGCAGACCTGCGCATCGGACCCACCATCGCTGCCGGGGGTCGCGTCGCTGCCGGTGCTGAACGGTGCATCCGTCGCGGCGACGTGTTGCGAGCCGCATGCGACCAAGGCAAATAAAGCGATGGAGCGCACCCACGACACTGAACCATGTTAGCTCGCGGCGAGTTGTTACAGCGTCACGACGGTGCGCTGCGTTATTCGCGCGACGTCTTGCACAACCGGCGCAACACGGGCAGCGCGGTGCGGTAGATCGCGGGATGGACGGTATCGGCGCACAGCGCTGCGACGTCTTTCGAACGCTTGAGCGCGCGCAGGTTGCGAATGAGTGCGGCGCGTTCCGGATAATCCCACGTGAACGTCGGATCGGCGACGAGCTCGGCGAGGATCGCCGCCGCCTTGCCATGATCGTGCGCGAGCTCGGCAGCGCCGGCATCGGCGAGCCGCGCGTTGCGTTCGGACACGCCGGTGCGCACCAACAGCTTGTCGTCTCCGAGTAACGGCGCCGCGAGGTTCGACAGCCGGTGATAGCCGCGCGCGGGTTCGCGACTCGATTGCTCGGCGAGAAACGTGACGAGCCGGCGCGTCTCGTCCTGCAGGCCGGCGCTGATCACGACCTCGCCGATCGATTCGAGGTTGTAGAACGTGCGGCCTGACAGCCGGTTCGCATCGCGGTCGGCGAGGATCCGCTTCCACGCGGCGGCAAGCTCGTTCGTCGCAACGTCGGGCGTGCCCGCTTCGATCGCACGCGCGACGCGAAATCCGACGGCGTCGAGCTCGTCGCTCTGCATCATCTTCTCGAGGTTGGCCGGCAACACGTCACCGAGGATGACGTGCGCCCACAAGTCGTACGGATAGACGCCGCGATCCGCCACCGCCGCGTAGTGGCGCTGAGCGAGCTCGCTCCACTCGCGACTCTCGTTCGCCAAGCCGATGTAGAAGCCCGCGGCTTCGGCGTCGCGGCGGGCGACCGCGTATTGCCAAGGGTGAACCGTCGCGGGTCGAAAGTGCTGATCCTCGTCGAGGGTGCGCTTGAAGTAGCCGAACGCTGCGGCGTGCCGGCCGTCGTGCCAGTTCGCTTCGCCAAGGTAGTACAGCACCTCACGGCGATCGGCGCGGGTCTTCGCGGCAGGGTCGAGCGGTTCGAGCGCCGCCCGCGCGCCGGCAAAGTCGGCGTGCAGATACAGCGACACGCCGCGCATCAGCTCTTTCTTCGGGCCTGCCGGCGCAAGCGCGAGTGCGCGCTCGGTCGCAGCGAGCACGAGCGGTTCTTGCGCGCCGTTCCAGCCGAGCGCAAGCGCGAGCTCGGACCAGCCGTCGAACGACGTCGGATCGGCGTCGACCATCTGCTCGAAATACGGCCGCGCCTCGGTGAATCGGCCGGCCTCGAGCAACGGATGGCCGAGCTGATAGAACACGTCGGCGCGCAGCCGGCTGGGCGGCGCGAGCTTGGCCGCGGGTGCGATCGCGCGCGCGACCTCGCGGGCGACCGCGTCGAGGAGCTGCGCGACCTGCGGCGACGGCTGTTCGACATCGACGCTAGACACGCGTGCACTGGTCTTCGCGTCGACGAGCTCGAACGTGCCATGCAGCTGCGAGCCGCGCACCTTCACGCTCCCGGTCAGCAAATAGTTCACGTCGAGCGTGCCGACCTCCGCGTGCGGATCGACGTTGCCCGCGAGCGCGACGCCGCGCACTTGTAGTCCATCGACTTGCTCGAGCAACTTCGCGAGCGCATTCGCGACGACGTCTCCGTTCGGCGGCTCGTCGCCGTAGCTCGGGATCTCGAGCGCGATCGGTGCGACCGCGATGGCGGTCCGCGGAATTGCGACCGGGGCCGGCGCCGGTCGAGGCGTTCCACGCGAGCTCGCGACCTGCCACGCGCCGATCGCGAGCCCGATCGTGACGAGCGCAGCGAGTGCGATCACCGGCCACTGGCGGCTCGGTCGCACGACCGCCGCGATCGCACTATCGGGCCGCAGCAAGCGCGCCGCGATCTCGTCGAGCGGCGGCCGCGCCTCGGGGTCGGGCACGAGGATGCGATTGATGAACTCGCCGAGCCGATCGACGAGCGCGGTCGGCGGGCCATCGATCATCTGCGCCATCACTTCGTGCAACAACGCGCCCTCGTAGGGTCGCCGCCCGCTGAGGCACTCGTAGATCACGATGCCGAGGCTGTAGATGTCGCTCGCTTCGGTCGAGCGTTCGCCG
>CAZDGY010000106.1:0-11491 GCA_964504685.1 uncultured Kofleriaceae bacterium
CGTTGACGTAACCGAGGTCCCAATAGAGCGAGCTCGTCTTCAACGACACGAGCTCGAGATCTTGATCGGTAAGGTTGCGATTGGCGGGCGCGAGGGCGTCGAGTGCCGCTTCTGGCACCCCCCGATTATCGATGAAGTGAGCTCGCGGCGGATCCGCATCAGCGAGACTCGAGATGCACAGGACGGCGAACAGCAACGCGGAACGCATGCGGCTCTGACCGCGAGCAGTACGCGCGGGTTGCTTGTCCGGCCGACTCAGTGCTCGACGAACAACGCGTACTGATTGAGCGAGCGCGTACCGCTCATCTTGTGAACGCTGATGTAGAACGTGCCAGCGTCGGGAGTTCCCGGTGCCATCACGCACGCACTCGCGCCTCCGCCGCCGGTCGCGATCGCGCAGGTCAGCGGATCCATGCTGCCGTCGGCCGAGATGCACACCTGGTATTGGTCGTCGGCCGGATAGTTGGCGATGTTGAGACAAGTCGCCATCCCGCCGGACGTGCCAGCACCTACCGCCGTGATCACGAACCAGTCGTCGCGGCCGAGTGTGCGCATCGTCGGCGCGCTGTCGTGGTCGCGATCGTCGGAGTAGATCTGGCTCACGATCGTGCACGGGTTGTTCCCGTTGTTGCAGGTGCCAGTGCCGCCGGTCACATTCGGAAGCGTCACCGGCACTGCGGTCGCGGCGGTATCTTGTACGGGTTCGTCGAGCGCTTCGCAGCCGTCGCTCGCGCTGCCGTTCATGTCGTAGTACTCGCCGACGCAACTCAAGACGCAAGTTCCGCTCGCGGTCGCGTCGGAGCACATCTCTTTGTCCATCGTCGGGTTCGCTTGCGGGCAGCTCGTATTGCACGTGCCGCAGTGATCGGTCGACCCCAGCGTGCATTCCGCGCCGGGCGAATCGGTGCTGCCGTCGGATTGCGCGGGCAGACCGCCGCCTTTCGCGCAACCCACGACGACGAAGAGTACACACCAGCGCACGAACACAGCGTATCAGCGCTGCCGCTCCCGCATTACTACACGGCGGTAACCGTCCCGAGTTGTCCGATCGCCGCCGAGGCGCTACACCGCGCGTTGATGATCGACCTCTACTATTGGCCGACTCCCAACGGCCAGAAAATCACCATCATGTTGGAGGAGACCGGCCTCCCCCATCGCGTGATCCCGATCAACATCGGACGCGGCGACCAGTTCGACCCCGCGTTTCTCGCAATCAGTCCGAACAACCGGATGCCGGTGATCGTCGACCGCGAACCTCTCGGCGGCGGCGCTCCGATTTCGGTGTTCGAGTCGGGCGCGATCCTCATGTACCTCGCCGAGAAGTCCGGCAAGCTCTGGCCCACCGAGCCGCGCCGCAAGTACGAGGTCGCCCAGTGGGTGATGTGGCAGCTGGCGAACCAGGGCCCGAAGTTCGGCGAGAACGGCCACTTCAAGCGCGCTTCGCAGAACGCGAGCAACGGCGATCTCGCCTATGCGCTGCGCCGGTTCGATGACGAGACCAATCGGATCTTCGGCGTGATGAACGTTCGCCTCTCCGACCGTCGCTACCTCGCCGGCGACGACTACAGCATCGCCGACATCATTTGTTACCCGTGGGCGGCGGCCTGGAAGTACCAAGGCCAGGACATCGAAGAGTTCCAGCACGTGAAGCGCTGGCTCGACGAGCTCGCGGCGCGGCCGGCGGTCGAGCGCGGCATGGCCGTTGGCAAGGAGCTGCGCGAGGATCCGGCGACGCTCTCGGCGGAGGAACAAGCGCGCCGCGCGAAGGTGCTCGCGAACCAGCGAGCTCGCCGGCCCGGCTGATCACTTCTTCGTGAACTTGAGCGTCATCCGATCGCTCTCGCCGATCGCGGTGTACTTCGCCTTGTCCTTCTCGCCCTCGCGGTAGCTCGGCGGCAAGGTCCAGACACCCTGCGGATAGTCCTTCGTGTCCTTCGGGTTCGCGTTGATCTCGGACTTGTCGGCGAGCTCGAAGCCAGCGGCGGTGACGCGATCGATCACCCATTGCTCGGCGAGGTAGCCGGTCTTCGCGGTGTCCTCGCCCTTGGTACCCGCGACCGCGCGATGTGCTTCGACCCCGAACGTGCCGCCCGGCTTCAGCACGGCGTGGATCGCAGCGAGGTACTTGTCGAGCTCGCCGTCGCGCTGCCAATCGTGCATCTCGCGGATCGCGAGCACCAGGTCGACGCTGCCTTCCGGACCGAATGCGAGCGTGTCGGCGTTCGTGATCCGGACGCGCTCGACCTTGCCGAACAGCTCGGGCGACTTCGCGAGGAACAGATCGAGGCGCCGGCCGCCGACCGTGGACATCTTCCCCGCGGGCGCCGCTGCGTCCGGCCCGGCGACGATCAGCTTGCCGTGATTCGCGAGGAACGGCGCGAGCAACTCGGTGTACCAGCCGCCGCCTGGACCGATCTCGAGCACGGTTTGCGTCGGTTGCAGGCCGAAGAACACGAGCGTCTCGAGCGGGTGACGCGCCGGATCTCGGTCCTTGTTGCCCGGGACGCGGTGCGGGCTCGCGAGGATCGCGGCGAGCGCGGTCGGTGTGTCCGTGGCTTTTTGATCCCGCACTGCGACCGCGGCCTGAGTCAGCTCTGGCGTCCACCGCTTGGCCTCCTTGGCAGCGTCGGCCTCCGCGTCCGCCATCCCTTTGGCGACCTTCTCCGCGTCGGTCATGCCCGCGTCGATCACCGCGCCGCTTCCGGACCCGACCGGCGCGACCTTCGCGGGGTCTTCGTGCTTCTTGCACGCACCGAGAGCACACAACGCGACGAGCAACAAACCCGATGACTTCATGCGCGGCACTGTACGCCGTTCTACTTCCGTAGCGTCTGGTCGAACAGCGCGACCATCGTCTCCCAGTGGCGCTCAGCCGCCGCCGCATCGAACACCGGCGTGTCGCGAAACACCCAGCCGTGCCGGGCGTTGAACGTCTCGATCTTGTAGTCGACGCCAGCGCTGGTGAGCGCCTGCGCGAGCCGCTGCTTCATGTCGTCGGGAAACGATTGATCTTCGATCGCACCGGCGATGAACACGCGCGCTTTGATCTTCGGCGCGAGCAAGTGCGGACTGTCGGGCGCATCCGTGGCGAGTCGGCCGCCGTGATACGAGGCGGTCGCCGCGATGCGATCCGGGTACGTCCCCGCGGCGGTAAGCGACATCAATCCCCCCATGCAGTAGCCGGTGGTGCCGATGCCGCCGGGCTTGGCCTCCGGTGCGGCCGCGATGAAGTCGAGGAACGAGCGCGTGTCGGCCATGATGTTCGCCGACGTCGCGTGCGCAAAGAACTTCTCCATCAGGACCTTGCGCTGCTCGGGATCGCTGAACACCTTGTGCGGATCCATCGGCTCGTACGGCCCCGACCGGTAGAACAGATCCGGCAGCACGACGAAGTAGCCGTAGGTCGCGAGCCGCTCGCCGACCTCGAGCATCGCGGGCCGGATGCCGAGCCCGTCCATGAAGACGAGCACGGTCGGCCACGGGCCCTTGCCGTCCGGGTGATAGAGATAGGCCGGACACGAGCCGTCGCGAGTGGTGATCGTTTCTTTGCGATAGCGAACGTCGGCAGCGGGCATCGGTGGGGCTCCTTGCGGCGACTATAGGCGCAACCCAACAACGTCCGCTCGCGCGGTAGGTTTCACGAAACGCGCGTTCGCAGTTCTACACATCTCACCGCGGCAGCTTGGCCAGCCAAGCGTCGAGCTGAGCAACTCGCGGCCCTGGCGGTAGCTCGCCGCGCGCCTTCACCGCGAACGCTCGCGCGGTGACCGCGTCGTGCCGTACGATCCAGACGGCGCGCGCGTAAGCGAACCGCCACGCCCCGAGCTGCGCCGGCTCCGCGCCGAGCTCCATCGGATCGGTCGACTCCACGATCGCGCGCATCGGCTCGAGCGCAGCCAGCGCACGCGCCGGATCACCGAGTCCGAGCAACGCCTCGCCTATGCACGTCGCACCGCCCGGGCCGCGATGCTTGGCTTCGGTCGCGTCCTCGCCGCGCTGGCAATGCTCGAGACCCGCGCGAAAGTCGCGGTCCTCGATCTCCAAACTGCCGAGCAGGCGCGCGAGGTCCGAAGCGACGAACCACTTTTCGCCCCACGCCGCATCAGGCACGTTCGCGTAGGCGCGGGCGAACACCGCGCGAGCGTCGTGCGAACGCCCGGTAAACATCATCGCCATCCCGTAGTCCATCGTGAACGCAATCAGCTCGCGGTCACGGGCGCCGAGAACGCGCTCGGCTTCGGGGAGCGCCGCGGCGAAGCACGGCACCGCGGCGTCGGGCGTGTTCGCATCGAGATACGTATGGCAGCGCTGCAGCCGCGCGCGCTCGGTCATCGGATGCAGCGGACCCAGGACGCGCGCGAGTTGCTCGATCGATGCGGCGAACAAGTCACGAGCCTCGTCGTACTTGCCCGTGCGCGCGAGGGCGCCGGCATCGAGGGAGCGCAGCTGAAACACCACGATGTGATCCGCCCCGAGCGTGCGGCGGGCGCGCTCCTCGGCCGGGCCGAGGATCTCGAGCGCGATCTCGGGATGCGCGAGCGTCATGTAGATGTCGGCCTTCTCGTAGGCGAGCCGGGCCGGCAGCGTCGGATCGTCCGTGTCGTCGACCATCGCTTCTCCAACGCGTACGACACCGAGCGCCTCTCGACTCGTCGAGATCCCTGCCTCGCCCAGCGCGTCGGCGAGACCGAGCGCCGCAGTCGTGAAGCGATCGGCATCGCCGAGCTCGCGCGCGCGGCGCATTGCCTCGCCGAGCGTCACCTCGGCGGGAGCGAGATCGCCAGCGTCGGTCTCGGTCGCCCCCTGCAGCTCGAGAGCGTCGGCGGTCAGTGCGGGGTCCGCCGTCGCACGAGCCTCGACGACGAGCGCGCGCGCTCCGGCGAGCGTCGCCCTCGCGTGGCCGGTGAGCTCCTCTGCCCGCAACCGATCGAGCCGTTCGCGTAGTGCAGCGAGCCGCGCGCGAACCGCCGGGTCCGCCGGCGTAGCACCGGGCTGGAGCAATGCGGCGGTGTCCGCACATGCGGAGATCGGTGCCAGTGCGCTGGCCGCATCGACCGAGCGCTCGATGGCCTTGGCGTCGAGCGCGCCGGAAAACACCGACGCGAGCGCGCGCAGCTCGCCGAGTCGGCGATCGAGGCACGACTGGCGCAGATCGAGCACGTGCTCGGATTGCTCGCCGCGGACGCGAGTCGCCCGGCAAGCGTCGCCGCGCATCGCGAGCCAATCGGCGCGGTAGTGGTCGAAGATCGCCTCGACGCGACGCGCGGCCGAGTCCGCATACGGCGCGCCGGTCGCGGCGAACGAGCGCTCGAGTGCGGTGCGCGCGCCTGCGTCCCATACCGCCACGAACGGCGCTTCGTTCTCGCCGCATGGCTCGACCTCGGCGCGGGAGTGAAGGCGCCAGCCGATCAACGTCGCCGCCGCCGCGAGTGCGAGCGTGCCGGCACTCGCAATCGCAATCCTCCGCCGTCGGCTCGGATCGCGTTCGAGATGATCGACGAGCTCGGCCATCGACGGAAATCGGCGATCCGGATCGGTCGCGAGCCCGCGCATGACGATCGCGATGACCCAACTCGGGACCGGCGACTTCGGATCGATCTTCTCGATGACTCCGCGCGTGACGTGATCGGCCAGCTCCTTGCCGCGCCCCGCGAACGGACGCTTGCCAAACAACGCCTCGTAGAGCGCGACGCAGAACGAGAACTGGTCGCTCCGCGCGTCGACCGCGGCGGTGCGGAACTGCTCGGGCGACATGTACGCCGGAGTTCCAACCAGCGAGCCCGCCTCGGTGAGCGGCGTGCCCGGCGTCGTCGGCATGAGCTCGCGGCCGTCAGCGAGCTCGATCCGCTCTCGTGGCGTCACGGGGGGCTCTTGCGACTCGGCGGGTTGCCGTCCCTGCGCGACGCCGAAGTCCACCACGTGCACCTGGCCGCGCACGTCGACCAGCACGTTTGCGGGCTTGAAGTCGCGATGCACGATGTCGGCCTCGTGCGCCGCCGCCAGTCCTCGCCCAGCTTGCGCGAACGCAGCCACGATTTGCTGCCAGCTCGGCTTGTCCTGCTCGAGCCAGGCGCCAAGTGTTCGCCCTGCCACGTACTCCATCGCGATGAAGATCGTGTCGCGATCCACACCGACCTCGTAGACCGGCACGACGTTCGGGTGCGTGAGCTTGGCCATCAGCTGCGCTTCACGCAGCAGGCGCTGACGGCGATTCTCGAGCTCACTACCGGTACCGCCGTGCGCCAGCACTTTGATCGCGACCTTGCGATCGAGCCGCAGGTCGTACGCCGAGTACACGCTACCCATGCCACCGCGGCCGAGCGGCTCGAGGATCTGGAAGTGCTCTAGCCGATCGCCGGCTGCGAGCTCGACCGCATCCGGGCGCCGCGGGCGATGTGGCGCGTCGACCACCGTGGCCGAGGTCCCTCCATCGCCCTCTAGGTTCGTGCTCTCGCTAATAGCCTACTAGTGTAGTCACTTCTGCGCGGCCCTGTGCGCTGATCGTGTTTTCCGCCCGTCAATTGGTGAGCGAGCAGCGCGAGAGGTCTGACACCTTCATGTTCTCGCCGGGTACTCCGGGTGGCGGCGTCGCGCTCGTCCACGTCTGCGACCCGAGCTCGTCGGCGATGAACTGCTGGAGCGTCTGACCGCACACCGTGCCGGGTGGCGTGGTCACGCTAGTGATCGTGCGCCCGCACGACGTGTCATGCGCGATCGCGCCCATCAACGCCGTATGCGTGTTGCCGGCCATGTAGAAGTAGCGCCAATTCGGAAGCGGATCGAACACGTTGGTCGCGAGCGACGTCAGCGCCGCGGCGTAGCTGGGACCGTCGAGCTCGTAGCGCTGGCGAATCTCGGCGTCCTGTGTGCTGGTGACCAATGCCATCCTGCCTTGCGGATACGCACTCGATAGATACGGCGCGAGCGCCGCCATGCCGCCTTCGGGGCCGCTGCTCGTGCACGCCGTACAGCCGGCCGGAATCGCCGCCGCGGCATTCCACGCCAGGGCCGCCTTTGCCATGCCGGCCGGTGTGTACGCGTTCTCCATGTAAGGACCGGCGTCGTCGATCATGTAGACCGGCACCGACGAGAACGCGTTCGCCACCGCAGCGTAGCCGGTGTACGAGCCGAAGCCTCCCGCGCGTCCGCCCGCGAGCATCACGCGGCTCGGATGGAACGATCCGGTGAGCGCATCGAGATACAGCAGCAGGTTTTGGTAGCCGAGGTGATGGACTGGGTGCGGCTGACCATCGCGCCCCTTGGTCGTATACGACGCGATCGTGCTGCCGGCGTGGGTATCGCCCGTGCAGTAGAAGATGTGGATGAAGTTGAACGTCCGCAGTGGGTTGTTCGGATCGGTGCGGTCGTAGATCGTGCCTGCGTTGCTCGACACGTCGGCGAACGTGCTCCACGCCGGTTGGCCATGGGTCTCGTCGTAGCCCGTCGATAGGTTCGTGGCGCACGGGCCCAGCGGCGAGCCGGTCGTCGCCGCGTTGCACGTCGCTTGGTCCCAGCACGCGCCGCCGCCGTTCAAGTAGATCAACAGGTCGTCGGAATCGGTGGTCAGGCTCACGCCGATTCCTGTGCTCGAGCCGTCGGCGCAATACGCGTTCGCGAACGGAATGAACGTCCACGTACCGTCGCGTGGCACGTTCGCGAATGGACCGGTCAACCCGGCCGCATCGACGGCGCTGTCGATCGCGCTGTCGATCGAGCTCGCGGGCGCGTCGGGAGCGGGTTCGACGCTGTGGTGACTCGCGCACGCCGCGAAGCATGCGAGCGCGACCAGGGCCTGGAGGGTGCGTAGCATCGCCAGCTCGATTGCACGCGACGCACCACCGCCGAACTCGGTGATCTTTTTGGAAGTAGGTCGAGCCAAGCTGTCCGCTCGCCCCGCCATGTGTCCGGTGCAGCGGTCACCCCGGATCGTCGCGAGCCACTCAGTGGACGAGGAACCAGCGCACGCCGGCCGTCACTTCGAGGTGAAAGTGATTGCGGTGCGGTCGGTTGTAGTCGGGCGTGAGCACGACGTTGAACAGATGATCATCAACCGCCTCGCACAAGATCGAGCGTAGCTCGGTCGCCTTCGCGGTCACCGGATGCGGTGCCGCATCCTTGCCGCACGTCGCTGCGCCGATCGCGCCGTGAAAGTCGTCGAGTACGCTCAGCGTAGTGCCGTCGGACTTCACGAACTTCGCGGCGTCGAGCGCGAGCCCACCGTTGTGCTGACCGCCGATCTTGTCCGCGGCCCACGACTTCGGCGGCACGCGGTACATCGAGTAATGAATGACTTCGACGATGTCGTGGCGGGCGAGGATCTCCGCGAAGTCATCGAGTGCGAGCACGAGCCGGCAGTCGCCGATCTCCCACGGCGAGGTCGCGCGCGCGGCTTCGCCGAGATCGGTGTGAAACGCCACGCCGCGCAACGTGCCTAGTAGGCGCACCGGCGCCGCGACGCCCCGAGCCGTTTCGGCGCTGAACGCGATCTTGCGTTGGGTCAGCTCGGCGGTGCATTCGTCGGGGGATAGCGCACCGTATCGCACCGCCGGTGAGGCGTCGGCATCGCTAGGCGTCGTGAATCGCGAGGTCGCATGCGTCGAGGCGGCTTTGTGTGCGTGAGGTGCGGCTGCCGCGAGCGCCGTGCTGGCGGTCATGATGGCGATGACGAGGCGCACCGCCACAGTCTACGCGATCACGCTTTGCCAGGCCGCATTTCCGTCGAAAGGGTCCCCACCCCGCCGGTGTATCCTTGCCGCAACGGACTCCTGGGGGGAGCGATGCGTAAACACGTCCTTTCGCTCGTCGCGCTGATCGCAGGTTGCGGCGACAACATTCACCCTTCCCTGTTCGTCGACACCGCAGTGCCGAACACGACGCTCGCCGCTGGCGACCCGGTCGGCGCGCGCTGTTCGCTGGTCGATGGCAACGGTGACCCCGCGCTCGATCGGCACGGCAATCCGCTGACCGACTCGACTGAGTTCTCGATCAGCTACGAAGCGCCGGAGTCCTTCGCGACCGCGGCCGATGGCGATATCGTCGCCGCGAAAGCAGGCTCGGCGACCGTGCGCTGTTCGGCGGCGAGCCTCGCGCTGATCGACGAGACGCCAGTTCAGCTCACGATCGTCGCGGGCGCACCCGTACGCGCGATCACGCAGCTCGACCAACCGATGACGCTGGCCGGTGTCGCCGACGGCGTGCATTGTCTCGTGTTCGATGCCTACGACAACCCGGTGGAAGTCGTCGCGCAGTCGATCGCGCTGTCGCCGACCGGGGCCGGCACGTCGTCGACCGCAGACAGCGTGACGGCCACGCTCGCCGGCAACTATACGGTGTCGTGCGTCATCGGCGGCGCAGCCGAGGTCGTGCCTGCGAGCCTAGTCGTGCTCCCCGCGTTACCGGCGTCGCTCGTCGGCGCTCTCGATCCAGAGCGCACGCTGTACGCGATCCTCGATCAAGTCACGGTGATCGCGGACGCGTTCGATCAATTCGGCAACCGCGTCGACGACGTCGGCCTATCGTATGCAGCGTCGCCGACCGTGCCGTCGCCTGCGACCGCGCGGTTTCAGTTCAACGCCGACGGCACGTTCTTGTTGTCGGCGATGGTGACCTCGGCCACCCAGAACGGCACGCCGCTGAGCGCGACGCTGCCCGCGCTCGTCGACTCGAACGGGCCCGCGATCGAATGCCGGCGGATCGATGCTCCCGCGGTTGCGGCCGACGCGTACATGGTGCTGCAGGCGCCCGCGACCGTCGTGTTCCCGGTCCACATCGGCGCGGCGTTCAGCGTGCAGTCGGTAACGATCGGCGGCAACGCGGCGGGCTTCGATGCAGGATCCGGCAACTACACCGCGAGCGTGCCGATCGGGTTCGGGATGAACTTCGTCGACGTCGTCGCGACCGACACGAACGGCATCCAGAACAGCACGACGTGCTTCGTGCTCGCCGCTTCGACCTACAACCCCGAGCCGAGCTACCTCGCGGGCGCGATCGGCCTGCGGCTCGACCAGGCCGCGATCGGTGATGCATCGCCGTTGGGGCTCAACAGCTTGAACGACATCTTCTATACCGTGTTGAGTAGCGACGCGCTGCGATTGCTCGTCGATGCCGCGCTCAGCGCCGATAACCCGATCAGCAACGGCAGCTGCGGCTTCTTCGCGTGCGACCCCAAGGTCACCTACAACGGCGGCACGATCGCCTGGGACACGCCGACCACGTCGCTGTCGCTGATCGCCGGCGGCTTGCAAGCCCAGGTCACGCTGCCGAACGTGCGGCTCAACGTCAGCGCATGCGGCACGACGTGTTGCATCGGCGGGTCGAACATCGAGGTGACCGCGAGCAGCATCAGCGCGACGGTGAACTTCAGCCTGCAGTTGCAGGGCGGCTTGTTGCGGTCGGCGATCGCGGGCTCGCCGACGGTCACGGTCGGTAACGTCACGCTTAACGGCTCTGGCTTCTGCGGGTTCGTCATCAACCTCGTGCAGAGCTTCTTCACCGGCACGGTCAAGACCGCGGTGCAGAACGCACTGACGAACTTCATCAACAGCTCGGTCGGTCCGATCCTCGACGGCGTGACCTCGAGCCTCGACGTCTCGACGCTCGGCCAATCGTTCATGGTCCCGCGCCTCGACAACACCGGAACGATCACGCTCGGCTTCGGCTTGCAGTTGTCGTCGCTCGACATCTCGACCGCGCGCGTCCTGATCGGGCTCGGCACGAGATTCACCCCGGGCATCGTCGCGCAGACCCGACCGAGCCTCGGCATCGCGCAGCGAACCGCGAGCGCACTACTCGATCCGCCGGGCACGAGCGTATCCAGCCCGATCGGGATCTCCGCTTACGAGGGCATCCTCAACGAGGCATTGCACGCGCTGTGGCGCGGCGGGTTCTTCCAAGCGACGCTGAACATCGGCGGCGGGACCGCGGTGATCGATGGCCGGTTGCCGCCGGTCGTCGCGTTCGGCGGCGGCAACACCGCGACGCTCATGCTCGGCGGCATCAACGCGACGCTCACGATCCCCGGCGTGATCGATACGCCGATCCAGATCGTGTTCGGCGGCAACGCGAGCGCGACGGTGAGCCTCGTCGGCAACTCGCTCGTGTTCGGCGGCTTGAACCTCAACCAGCTGTTCGTGTCGTTCCAGGCGACGCTGTCGCAGCAACAGCGCACGGCGATGGAGACGTTCTTGACCTCCGCGCTCCAGTCGGTGCTCGGCACCGCGATCAACAACGCGATTCCGGCGTTGCCGATCCCGTCGTTCACCTTGCCGGCGAGCGTCGCGACGTACGGATTGCCCGCAGGCGCCCAGCTCAGCATCGTCAACCCCTCGCTGTCGACCTCCGGATCGAGTGCCGTGCTCGTCGGCCAGTTCGGAGTCAACTAATGCGCGCCGCTGTCCTCGCGATCGTCTGCGCGTGCGGCTCGTCGACCGCGCTCCCCACCGCGGGCGACATCACCGTCGCGATCACGTCGCCGTCGCCCGCGGCCGAATTT
>CAZDGY010000107.1:0-1427 GCA_964504685.1 uncultured Kofleriaceae bacterium
CGCGCAGCGACCGCGTGATCAGCGTGCGATGCGCCCATGGGCAGGCGCGCGCGGCATAGAGGTGATAGCGACCGCCGACGGTCTCGGTTACACGGTTGCGGAAGACGGCGGTCGGGCGGGCGAAGGCTCCTGCTTTGTCGGTAGCGAAACCTCCGGTTGTCCAGACGCCGTCGACGAGTTGGCCCATGCGCTGTGCGTAGCACTCCGTTCGATCGCCGTCATGTACTCGAGCACCGCGGCTTCGAGTTGATCGACTCCCGGGTGCTCGGTCGGCATGTGACTAGCACCCTCGAGCACGACCATCCGCTTCGGCGCGGCAAGCCGGTCGAAGAATCTCCGCGACAGCGCGATATCGGTCATCCGATCGACGCCGGGATGCGCGAGCAGCACCGGACAGATGCGAAAGTCCTCCGGCTCGATCGCCGGCGACGTCGTCAGCAACGTGCGCAGGAACCGTGCGGGCACCCAGTTGCCGCCGCCGAGCCGGTCCGACGCGACGAGCCGCGCCAGCTCGGGCTTGTTCGAGATGTGCTGCATCCGCGACATCAACGCCATCGGCAACGGCAAGCCATCCGTGATCGGCGCGAGCTTGTCGAGCAGCCACAGCCCGGCGGTGCCGAGCAACGGATGACGCGCGAACCCTTGACGCACCGGCTTCTCGCGCGGGTCGGCGAGCGTCGTTACGACGAGCCCGATCGGCTTGCGCGACTGCGCGACCGCTTGGTACGCGAGCAAGCCGCCGAGCGAGACGCCGAACAGGACGATCGGCCGGCCATCGCGTGCGAGCTCGGCGTCGATCAGGTCGGTGACGCAGTCGACCCACAGCGGATACGTCATCTGCTTCCACGGCACCTTCGTGAGGCCGTAGCCCGGTAGATCCGGCGAGACGGTCTCGTAGCCGTGGCGCTGCGCGAGCACCGCGGCCGGAGCCATCACGCGGCCGTACGCGCCGGCGCCATGCAGCACGATGACCTTGAGCTTCGCATCGGGGACCGCGAGCCGATCGAGGTGAACGTCGAGGCCTCGCCACCGCCAATACTCTTCGCGCGGGGTCGACCTCGGCGTGCAGCGCATCGCCGGCGGGAAGTGCGGCTGATACTGCCGCCAGATCGGGTGATCGTCGTACGTGGAGAGCGTCATGCCCTCGTTGTCACGCAGGAAGCGTCCGGCGCCAGTGACCTCACGCGCCACAACGCTGACCCGGCGCGATGTAACACCTCGACTCCGGCTTGCGGGACCCGCGCGACAACCCGTGAGCTCGAGCGTCTAGCGCGCATGGAAATGATGACGACTATCGTTGCCGCCGCCGCGGCGTCACTCGGGCTTGCCGGCGCTGCCGGAGCCGCCCCGGGCGCGAGCTCGACCCATCCGGGAGCGAGCTCGACCGGTGGAACAACCGCCTCATCGACGACTACCGACGACGACGC
>CAZDGY010000107.1:1527-11435 GCA_964504685.1 uncultured Kofleriaceae bacterium
CCGCGGCCGGCTCTCAGGACAATTTCGGGAGCCAGGTTGCGTTCGGCGTCGGGCTCAACGCCGAGTTCGATCCGATCCCGTTGCTCGGGATCGCGTTCGCACCGCGGTTCCTGTTCAACGTCGTGCCGAACGACTCGATGGACGACGCCCAGACGATGCTCGACCTCCGCGTGCGCGCGCTTGTCGGGCCGCACCTCGGCAAGCTCCGGCTCTATGGCTTCGCCGACATGGGCTGGGCGCTGCTGTTCGGCGATCCGAACGTCGACGGGCCGTACAGCGGCCTCACGGTCGGCTTCGGCGCCGGCGCTGCCTTCACGATGACTCGCTCGATGCGGATGTACCTCGAGGCGAGCTACGAGCTCGGGTTCGAGAACCACAACGACGACTACGACGGCATCGGCGAGCACGTCAACATGTTCAGCCTGTCGCTCGGCGCACAGCTCGGCGTCGGCGGCTAAGGGGTTCGCGCCGCCGAGGCTATTTGTCGTAGAACGAGCCGCCGAACGAAACCGTCGCACCCATCCCCGCAACCGGGGTCGAGGCGGCGTCGTAGTAGTCGAGGAACGGTGTCCACGTCGTGCCGCCATCGGCGGTCACGTCGATCTCCGCGACGACGGTGAACGCCGTGCCGGCGATCTCGGCGCCGTACATCCCGAGCAGCGGGGTCACCCCGAGCGTGGCGACGTCTGCGAACGGGAATGGCGTGTTGTTGCCGTCGACGATCGTCATCGTCAGCCGGCCGGTGAGTGCCGGCATCGTGCCGTCCGCGAGTGCGATGTGCGTCTCGTTGACGAACACGAGCGTGCCAGCCGCGAGCATCGAATCCGGCGCGTCGAAGCCCCAGCCCTCGGTCGAGTCGATCGGTCCGTCGAGCGAGACGCCGCACGGCGTCGCCGGGTCGTCGCAGATGATCCAGTAGATGTCGAACAGGTCGCCGCGCTGGATGCCATTGTAGGTCCAGGTCAGGCCGCCCGGCCGGCCGAGATCACCAGCGGTGGTCCACGCGAGGTCGTACGGCGGGAAGCTCGGCTCGAGCGTCGGCGTCAGCTGCGAGGCGGAGCAACCGACCTTGTTGACGACCTCGCCGGGTCCGGTGTTCGGGCACTTGTCGTTGACGTCGGGCACGCCATCGCCGTCGGCGTCGCACAGCTCGCCGCACGAGGCGTCACCGTTGCCGAACGCGTCGCCGGGGGCGTCGGTCGACTTGCCTCGGGCGCACCCCATCGCCGCGAGTAGCGCGGGCGCGATAGCGAGGGCTCGGACGTCCAACTTCATGCCGTTCCAACTCATCCCACGACCATTCGTCACGGTCAATCATACCAATCGATCGGCCTGGGAGCGCCACGTTTAGTGGCCCCATGCGCCACGTGCCACATATCGGCTAGGCCGGAGACAGCGCGCCCCGCCGCCGAGCCTCGAGCGGCGTCGTGCCGGTCCACCGCTTGAACGCGCGAAAGAACGCGCTTGGCTCGGAAAAGCCGAGCAGAAACGAGACCTCCGCGATCGACAGCCGCTCGTCGAGGTAGCGGGCCGCGAGCTCCTTGCGCGTCGCGTCGCGCACCGCTTGGAACGACGTGCCTTCGTCCTTTAGTCGGCGCTGCAGGCTGCGCGGCGACAGCCCGAGCCGCTTCGCGATCCGCTCGGCGCTGCCCTCGTCTTCGCGCAACGTGTCGCGCAGCACACGCGCGACCTGGGCCGCGAGCGAAGGATCGGAAGGCGCGCGCTTCTGCAGCTCGTCGGCGGCGCGGGTCAGGATCGCGAGCAGCGCGGGATCTGACGACACCAGCGCCGCGTCGAGCGCACTGGCCGGCAGCACGAGTTGCGTGTGCTGCGCGCCGAACGTCACCGGGGCGTCGAACCACGCGCGGTGCGCGGCGGCATCGCCACGATGGCTGTACTCGACCGCGGCGATCCGAAATGGCGCAGCCGAGAGTTGTCTCGCCTGCTGGGCGACGAGCGCGAAGCACAGCTCGTGCGACGCGGGAGCGGGCGCTTCACTCTCGCGCACGACTCGCAGGTACGCGCGATCACCTTCGACCTCCAGCGCGACCTCGACCGCATCGTCGAGCAAGTTGAGGTAGCGCACCCAGCGCTGTAACGCTTCGCCCAGCGTCGGGGCGGCGCGGCACACGTACTCGACGATCCCGAACGAGCCCGCGGGAGTCGCCTGGGCGATCGCGAGCGCGAGCTGAGGCTCGCCGGTCAACCGCGCTGCTTCTGCCCATGCGACGCAGAACTGCGCGGGTGAGATCCGCGCATCGTCGTCGCCGAGCAGCTCCGGCGTGAGATCGGTCGCGCCCCAAAACGCCACGAGGCGCGCGCTACCAATAGCCGCGACGAGCGGACGCACGAGCACGACGCTGACCGAGCCGGCCATGACTGGACTATCGCGCGAACAGCCAGACGACGAGCCAGCTGAGGCCACCGGTCGTCGCAAAGGCTGCCGAAATCAGGCCGGCGCGCGCGATCCCTTGCTGGCGCAGCAGCGGAATCGAGATCGCGACCAGGTCGCCGGCGTCCATCGCAGCTTGGAACAGCGCGATGAACGGGAGCGTCTCGGGATGGCGCACCGCCCACAGCGCGAGCACGCCGAGGCCGATGTCGCGCACGCCGAAGAACCGCGCCATCAACCGCGCAGTCGGCGTGTCGTGGCCGGGCGGAAATCCGAGGAGACGTGCGGTCCGACCGGCGGCAACGAACGGTGCGACGCCGAGGCCGATGCGAACGAGCGCCATGATGGTGACCGAGCTGCGAAGGAGGTGCGACATGCGCGAACCAATCGCACGGCGAGCGACGCGCACCAGTGACCGCTCGCGCCAAAGAGCTGACCGGACCGGCTACACTGGACGCGGTGGATCAGCCCCAGGGCAGCCTCGCGGCGGCGCCGCCGACCGAACGGCTCGGTCGCTTGCTCGCCTCACCCGGCGGGGTGCTCGTGATCCTGCCGCTGCTGGTGATCTCGGCCGGGGTCGTCGTGCTGCTGCTCGGCCGGCGCGCGACCACGGATGCGAGCGACACGATGGCGCGGCAACAGCTCGCCGCTCAAGCGGTCGACGTCCAGCACGACGTCGCGTTCGCGCTCGACCAAGCCCAGACGTTGCTCGTCAGCATGCGCGCGATCGCGGATTCGAGCATTCCGATCGAGGACGCCGCGATCCGGATGCGCGACATCGTCGCGGGTCGCCCGGGCGTCGCCAACGTCAGCGTCGCGTTCCCGAGCGGCGTGATGCGCGGCACGTTCATCGATCTCGCGACCGGCGAGCTGCAAGTGCAAGAGAGTCGGGTCGGCGAGCACGGCACCGCGCGCTCGAACTACAAGTTCAAGCCCGGGCCGCAGGTCACGAGCACCGAAGTTACCGATTACGATCCGCGCGTCCGCCCGCACTACACCGAGGCGATCAAGGCGAAGACGCGGCTGTGGATGCCACCGCGCACGTTCTTCACGTCGCACAAGACCGGGTTGACCGTCACCGAGCCGATCTACAACGACGATGGTTCGCTGCGCGCGGTGACGACCGTCGATTTCGACGTCGGCGAGCTATCGTCGTTCATCGTGCGCGCTCCACTCGAGAGCTCGCGCACCGTCGTGTTCGCGGCCGACGGTACGATCCTCGCGTTCCCGTCGGCGCCGTTGCCCGAGGTCGCGTCGAAGGAGAATCGCCTACTCCGCCATCAAGACTTCGCAGATCCAGCGCTCGATTCGCTGTTCGCCGCGATCGGCAAGACGCCGATTCGCGAGCTCACGTACTTCCAGCTGCACTCTGACGATGGCGACTACCTCGCATCGGTCGCGCCGGTCGGCGGCAAGCGCGCGGGAATCGCAGCGCCGCTCGATTGGTACCTTACGACGCTCGTGCCCGAGCGCACGCTCCTCGGCCCGACCCAGCGGTTGTCGAAGCAGAGCTTGATCGCGTCGGGTGGCGCTCTCGCGATCGCGTTGGGCGTCGCGCTGATGTTCGCGTGGAACCTCGTGCGGATGCGGCGCGCGGTCGGCGTGGCGCGCGAAGCCGCGCGATCGGCAGAAGCGCGCGCAAAAGACCTCGGCAGCTATCGCCTGGTGTCGAAGCTCGGGGCCGGCGGCATGGGCGAGGTCTGGCGCGCCGAGCACCGGCTGCTTGCACGGCAAGCGGCGATCAAGCTCGTGAGGCCCGAAGCGCTGCGCGATCCGAATCACGCGCCGAAGATCCGCGAACGGTTCCGCCGCGAAGCGCAGACGCTCGCATCGATGCGATCGCGTCACACGATCGAGCTGTACGACTACGGCGTCACCGACGACGGCACGTTCTTCTACGTGATGGAGCTGCTCGACGGATTTGATCTCGACACGCTCGTCCGCAGCTACGGCGCGCAATCGCCTGCGCGCGTGATCCATTTGATGGCGCAAGCGTGTCAGTCGCTCGCCGAAGCGCACGATGCGGGCCTGTTGCACCGCGACATCAAGCCGGCGAACCTGTTCGTCAGCCGCGCCGCCGACGAAGTTGACGTACTCAAGGTGCTCGACTTTGGCATCGTCCAGATGCGATCGGAGGGCGCTGACCCGGTCGACAACGTCGCGCTGCCACAGGTGCGCGCGAACGGCTCGGGTGAACGCGTGCTGTCGGCACAAGCGAAGCTCACGCAGATCGGCTCGGTCGTCGGAACGCCGGGCTATATCCCGCCCGAGCAAGCGTACGGCGAAGAGGTCGATGGCCGTGGCGATCTGTACGCGCTCGGCTGCGTCGCGTGGTGGCTGCTGACGTCGACCGAAGTGTTCGCGCGGGTCGACGATGAAGAGGCGATCCGCGCGCACGCGCAAGAACCGGTGCCACCGCTGCGGCCGCGCGTCCGCGGGTGGTTGCCGCAAGAGCTCGAAGACATCGTGCTGTCGCTGCTCGCGAAGAGCCCGAGCGATCGGCCGCGCGATGCGAACGTGCTCGCGAAGCGACTGCGCGAGATCAAGATCGACGACGATCACGCGTGGACCGAAGCGCGCGCACAGGCGTGGTGGTACGTCAATCGACCCACCAAGATCGAGGCGCCGGTCGCTCCGCCGTCGCAACAGGTCGTCGTGGCGGATGCGGGCTCGCAGGTGCCGGTCCCACTCGCGGGTCCCTCGGCGAAGACGATCCAAGCGCGTCGCAGTCGGTGACCTGCTACGCTCGCGGCGTGCGCGCTGTCGTCCTTGCGAGCGTGATGTGCTGGGCGGCGACCGCGCGGTCCGCTCCCGAACCGAGCGGTGCGCATCCGCGGATGCTGCTCGACGCCGAGCTGCGCGCCGCGTTGCACGCACAAGCCGCCGAAGCGCACGGCCCGGTGCGAGGCGCGATCGCGCTCTGTGACGAGGCGCGCACGACCGACAAGCACGACAAGGCGATCTATCAGGCGGGTGATTGGAGCTCGACGCTCGAGGCGTGTCTCGTTGCGTGGGCCGCGACCGACGATCCACAGCACGCGAAGACCGCGCTCAAGTTCTTCACCGCGCTGCTCGATGATCTCGATGCGGTCGGCGATCACAAAGGTGGCGACGCTGCGGTGCGCCGCGACTCCGGATATTCGATTCGCAACCTCGGGCTCGCAACCGCGATCGCGTACGACTGGCTGCACGACGCGCCGGGCATGACCGAGGAGCTGCGCGCACACGCTCGCGGGCGCTGGAAGGCGTGGCTCGAATGGTTCGCGGCGAGCGGCTATCGCGCGCACGATCCGGCGTCGAACTACTATGCCGGTTACATGATCGCCGCGACGACGATGGCGATCGCGCAAGGTGGCGAAGCCGGCGGCGACGGCGCCGCACTGTGGAAGCTCGTCACCGATACGATGTGGGGCAAAGAGATCGCGCCCGCGCTCGCCGACAACGGCGTGCTCGACGGCGGCGATTGGCCCGAAGGCTGGCAATACGGTCCGCTCTCGATCGCCGAGCTCTCGCTCGGCGCGCGGCTGATGCGCGCGCGCGGTGTGCAAGTCGGCGGCGTCGCGCGCTGGCTCGACGCGGTGCTGCGCCGTCATGTCTATGGCCTATCGCCCGGCGACGGCGTATTCCCGGGCGGCGACACCGAGGCCGAGGTGTCGAACGTTCCGCCGAACGTGCTCACGCTCGATGCGGTCGCGCTCGGCGATGCGTCGCCCGACGACAAACGCTGGGCGCGCGGCGAGCTGTCGCGGTTGCAGCTGTCCGACAAGTACTACTTGCTGTTCGATGCGCTCGCCGGTGTCGGCGACAAACCTGTGCTGCCTCCGCGGTCGCAATGGCCGACGTGGTACGTCGCGGCCGGCACCGGAACGCTGTTCGCACGCACCCGGTGGGACGACGACGCGATGTGGTTCGTGACGAACTGCCACGCGGCGATCGACACCGACCATCGCCATCCCGACGCCGGCAACTTCGTGCTGTCGCGCGGCCACGACGACGTGATCGCGGACTCGGCGCCATACGGCACCCAGTCGACGTTCACCACGAACGCGCCGACGATCGCCGCCGCTGGATTGGCGCGTACCGACTACGGACCGAGCCAAGGTTGGTGGAGTGAAAAGACCGCGTTCGAGTGGACGACCCAGCGCAAGACCGGCGTGGTCGCCGCGCGCTGCAACTACGCCGATCAGTTCAAGAACCACGAGCAAGCGAGCGACATCCCGTACGCGTTGCGCGACTTCGTGCTCGTGCCCGCGAGCGATGGCAAGGCGGCCGCGCTCGTCGTCATCGATCGCGCGACCTCCGGCGCCGCCGAGCACCCGCTGATCTTGAACTTCCACACGCCGGGCAAGCTCGTGCTCGCGGGCGATGTCGCGACCGCGCAAGTGGGCAACAGCAAGCTCGAGATCGCGGCGATCGGCGGCAGCGCGCCGACCGTCGGCGTTCCGACCGCCAAGGACTGCGAGCATGCCGAAGCACGCGGCACGTGCGATGCGGCGCGATTTCCAGCGACCTACTACCGGCAGAACGTCGCCGGGCCCGACGCGCACGTCGTGCACGTGATCTCGGCGACCGACAAGGCTGCGGCGCGCGCAGGTACCACGCCGATCTCCGGCGACGGGTTCGCAGGCGTCGCGCTCGGCGGACTGCGCGATGCGGTCGTCGTGTGGCGCACCGCGAGCAGCGGCGCATTGTCGTACTCGGCGCCGCGCAAACCCGGCGTGATCCACGTCGTGCTCGACGCCGCCAGTCGCGACGGGTTCGCGACGATCACCGCGAAACCGGACGGCGATCACTGCGCGGTCCAAGTCGCCCCCGGCGGCTCGACTGCAGCGAGCCCGCTGATCGCAGTGCTCGACGACAAGTGCGCGGTCGCGATCGATCCCGAGCTCGCCGCGGCGTCAGCTGCGGGCACCCGCCCGAGTCGCGGGCAGCTCACGCCGTCGCCCCGCGCTGGCTGTTGTGAAGCGCAGAGTGCGCCCAGCTCCCCGCTCGCGATGGCGGTCGTCGTGCTGCTCGTGCTGTGGCGTCAGCGCACGCGTTCGCCGCGAGCGTAAGCCGCGCCGAGCGCATCGACGAGCCGCGCGAGCTCTTTCTTGGCGTCGCGCTCGTCGCCGAGGTGCGGATCTCCGACCGCGAGGATCGCCTCGACCCGATCTGCGATCGCGATCGGCGCGGCGATCGGCGATCGCGCTTCGCCGAGCAAACGGGCGAGCTCGTCCGAGCCAGCGGAGGTCGCGAGGTCCCGCGTGACGTAAGCCTGCGCGACGAGCGAACCGCCCGACAGCTCGAGCGAGACCGCATCGACCGCGACGAGCTGCGCGCCGTGACCGCGAAAGCCGACCGCCTTGCCGTCGCTGATCCGCATGAGCAATGCCGCGCGCCATCGCCGCGCCGCGTAGGCCATCACGTAACGGTCGGCAGCCGCTCGCGTGATCGCGCGATCGATCTCGTCGAGCACTTCGTCGAACGTCTGGGTCGAGTGCATCCGGACCGGAGCTCGCCCCGGACCCGTCGACACGAACAGATCCGAAACGCTGCGCGCGCGCCGCAACGATGGGCGGTGCTCGCCGACTCGCACGTCGCCGATGTCCGCGATCGACGGAGGGGTCTCGAACTTCGCGTCCGGCGCTGGATCGCCGTAGACCGCGCGCACGAGGCGATCGAGCTGGATCGCCGGCGCGACCGATAGCGCGACCGGCAGCTTGCACGCGTGCTCGAGCGCAGCCGCCAAGATCGGCGTCGGGGTCTTCGCGCACGCGACGATGCCGCCATCTCGCGCGCGGCCGATCGCGACGACGCCCCAGCGCTGACCGAGCCCGGCCGGAATCGCGGATAGCACGTCGGGATCGCGGCGCTCGAAGTGGCGTTGCAACATCGCGGGATAACCGAGCTGCTCGGACAGTGCGAGCGCGCCGTCGTCCGGATCGAGGTGCGCGTGCGCGATCAACGTCGACACGAGCCGCTGACCGCCGGAGGTCTGCTCGCGGAGCGTGCGCGACAACAGCCACGGATCGATCGCCTCGCGGAGCAAGAGCACCTCGCCGATCCGCAGCCGCTCGCTCACCGCCGGCGTTGTACTACAAGATCCGCAGCGGCGCGGTGCGCGCGTTGATCGTCGCCGGTCGGTCCGGCTCCCCCGTCTTCGCGCCGTGCTTGTGAACGTGGCCGATCCGGAGCGCGTAGGTCACGCCGCGCTTGAGCTGCCAACGCTCGTCGGCGGTCCGCATATCTTGGCCGCCGAAGCTCGGTCGTTCGCCCGGCAGGTTTAACAACGCGTAGACCGGGTTACCCGCCTGGTCGGCAACCGGCCAGCCATCGCCATCGACCGCCGGCGGAGGCCCGACGATCTGGAAGTACGCCAGGTCACCGTCTTTCGCGAGGCTGATCGGTCGCGCACCCGCGAGCGAGCCGGTGGCGATCGCGTGCCCGGGCGCGGACGGCGGATCCTTCGGCGGCGGGGTTGTGGCCGGGGCGAGCGGCGTGACGGTGTCGACATTCCACAGCCAATTGCGATCGGCGTCGAGCGTCCACGCACCGGCGAGCGCCACCCGCCCGGTCGCCGTCTTGCCGGCGAGCGCGATGTGAATCGCGAGCGCGCCGTTGCCGTCGGTTTCGTCGACCAGCCACGGCAGCGGATCGGCAGGGACGATCGTTCCGTAGACGACCCCGTGTTGACTCCGTCGGGCGAGATACAGCGTTCGATCGACGACCGCCTGCCAAGCCGGAATCGCGCCGAGCTCGTCGAGTACCTTGCCCGGATCGGGCGGTGGCTCGGTCTCGTCGGGTTTCGGCGGTAGCTCGACCGCGGAGCCCTCGCTTGCATCGATCGGCCCGGGTTTCACCGCGGCTGCGGCATCGCGCACAGCTTGTTTGTCGACGCGCGGAGGCGATTCTCCACCGCTCTGGCACGCGGCGAGTGACAGCAACGCGAGCGCGAGTGCGCGAGTCGTCACCACGCGAGCTTGGCAACCAGCGCAGCGACCTGCGCGAGCGCATCGGCGTCGACCCCATCGAATGCGGCGAGCTCGTAGCTGTCGAGATCGAGCACCGCGACAACCTCCCCACCGCGGACGATCGGCACGACGATCTCGCTGCGCGAACCGGCGTCGCAGGCGATGTGGCCGGGGAACTGCTCGACATCGGGTACGACGATCGTGCGGCGCTCCGCCGCAGCAGTGCCACACACCCCGCGCCCGAGCGCGATGCGCACGCACGCGACCTTGCCTTGGAACGGGCCGAGCACGAGCTCACCGCCGCGCATCAGGTAGAAGCCGATCCAGCTCGCGGCCGGCGCGGCCTCGCGCAACGCCGCTGTGATGTTCGCCAGGTTCGCGATCAGATCGGGCTCGCCGTCGACGAGCGAGCCGAGCTGGGGCAGTAACTCGCGGTAGCGCCCCGGCTTGTCAATTACCTCCGCTCCGCCTTCGGCGTCGCTGCGCGTCGGACGTTCGCCCGACTTGCCAATTACCTCCGCTCCGCCTTCGGCGTCGCTGCGCGTCGGACGTTCGCCCGACTT
>CAZDGY010000108.1:0-11430 GCA_964504685.1 uncultured Kofleriaceae bacterium
CGACGCCGGACAACGGCAGCGCCGCGCCGCCTGACAAAGACAAAGACGGTGGCGGTGGCACGCCTCCGAGTGGCGGCACCGCAGGCTCGGCGGCCGAGCCCGAGCCTGACTTCAACAAGCTGAAGTAGGACTACCGGTTCGGCGCGGCCGGCGTTCACATCGCCTTGAGCCACTTCGCCGGATCGCCGACCCGCGGGCGCTCGCCGCCGCGGACGAGGTAGCGCACCGCCGCGGCCAGGCCATCGAGCGACAGCTGCCACATCGGAAACACGCTCGCGATCACTTCGATCGTGGAGTTCGCCCAGAACCGGTCCGGCTCCGGGTTGAGCCACGCCGCGCTGCGGAAGTGCGCCGCGAGCCGACGCAGCCACTCGATCCCCGACGCGCGGTTCTGCGACGACAAGTACATCGAGCCGCCGGGATCGAGCAGCTCGGCCGGATGCATCAACGCGTCGCCGACGATCACGAGCTTCTCGTCTCGCGAGCTGTTCGACAATAGATCCGCGACCGGCACCGACTTGCGCAGCTGCGCGTCTTCGTAGACCGCGTTGTAGACGCAGTTGTGAAAGTAGTAGCTGCGAAACTTCGCGAACCGGCCGGCGCGCGACGCCGCGGTGAACAACCGGCTGACCAGCTCGGCATGCGGATCCATCGAGCCGCCGACGTCCATCAGCAGCACGACCTTGACGCGATTGCGCCGCGGCGGCCGGAACACGATGTCGATCTCGCCGCCGTTCTTGCAGGTCTTGTCGACGGTCTCGTCGAGGTCGAGCTCCTCGATCGCGCCTTCGCGGCCGAGCCGGCGCAAGCCGCGCAACGCGACGTCGATCTGGCGGACATCGAGCACGATGTCGCGGCGGTACTCGCGAAACAGCCGCTGATCCGCGACCGCCATTGCGCTGCGGCCACCGCCCGAGCCGACTCGCATGCCGGTCGGGTGCTTGCCGTTCGAGCCGAACGGCGACGTGCCCCCGGTGCCGATCCAGCGATTGCCGCCGTCGTGACGCTCCTTTTGCTCCTTGAGCCGCTGCTCGAACAGCTCGCGCAGCTTGTCGAAGTCGAGCTCGGCGAGCGCCGCGCGTTGCTCCGGCGTGAGCTGCTCGAGCGCGCGTGGATCGTTCAACCAGTTGCGCAGCTCTTCGGTGAGCTGCAGCGCGGAGACGTGGATGTCTTTGAAGTACGCGAGAAACGCTTCGTCGTACGCGTCGTAGAGCGCGATGTCCTTGACGCAGATCGTGCGGCACAGACGATAGAAGCCGTCGACCGAGCTGTCGTGCAAGCCGAGCGCGAGCGCCTCCATCAGCGCCATCCACTCGTGGGTCGACACCGGGATCTTGCGCGCGCGCAACTCGAACAAGAAGTCGATCAGCATCTTCAACGCCTCCGCGGGATCACGCCTTCGCTCGTTTCTGCAACAGCTCGACGTCCGCTTCGGTCTTGAGCAGCGTGCCGAGGAATGGAATGCCGCCGCCGATCCGCGCGAGATCGACGCCCGACTTCTTGAGCGCGCTGATCCAATCGATCAGCTCCGAGGTCGATGGCTTCTTGCGCAGCTTCGGGGTCGCGCGCAGGCCGAAGAACAACTCGAGCGTCTGATCGAGCACGCGATCGCTGAGATCGGGGTGATGAACGCGGATGATCTCGGCCATCAGCGCGCGATCCGGGAACTGGATGTAATGGAACACGCAGCGACGCAGGAACGCGTCGGGCAGTTCCTTCTCGTTGTTCGACGTGATGATGACGATCGGCCGCTCGCGCGCGGCGATCTCGCGCCCGGTCTCGTCGATCTTGAACCGCATCGCGTCGAGCTCGAGCAGCAAGTCGTTCGGGAACTCGAGGTCCGCCTTGTCGATCTCGTCGATCAACAGCACGACGCGATGATCGGCGGCGAGCGCCTCGCCGAGCGGGCCGAGCTTGATGTAGTGCGCGATGTCTTTGACGTCACCGCCGCCGAACCGCGAGTCGTGGAGCCGCGCGACCGTGTCGTAGAGGTAGAGGCCATCCTTGGCCTTCGTCGTCGACTTGACGTGCCAGCGCAGCAACGGCAGGCCGAGCGAGGCCGCCAGGTTTTCCGCGAGCAGCGTCTTGCCGGTGCCGGGCTCGCCGCGAACCAGCAGCGGCCGGGCGAGCGCGACTGCGACGTTGACCGCATCGCGCAGATCCTGCGACGCGATGTACGTGGTGGTGCCGGAGAACTGACTGAATTGCTCGTCGGACATCGTCCGCGAGCCTAGCAGAGCCGGCTACCGCTTGCGGCGACCTTCGATGTACGCGTCGCCGACCGCGTAGATGTGCGTGCCGAGATGGACGAGGCCGAGGATGCCACCGATGATCGGAAAGCCGCCAAGGAACGCCGCGCCGGTCGCGACCGCCACGACGAACACGCCGATCGCCTTGTCGGTCTCGCCGTTGATCAGCTGGCCGACGCCGGGGACGATCGCGCTCGCGACCGCAGGCACGACGCCGCTGCCCCCACCGCCGCTTTTGACCAGCTCGTTGCTCATGGCTTGACTATGACCGATTCGATGCGGCTGCGCACTTAGAACCAGAACGATGCGCCAAGCATGAACATCAAGTAATGGCTCTTGTACGTGCCCTCGTTGACCGGGCTTTCGGCCTGGTGCGTGGAATCGATCAGCGGGTTGAGCGGGTTCGTGCCCTTCTGTTGATTCAGTGGCAGGTCCGAGCCGGTCGGCGACGAGGGATAGCCGGGCGTGCCGCCGCAACCTTCATCGGCCGCGGTCGGGTTGCACGTGCGATCGTCGGTTCGCGTTCCTTCGATCACGCCGCCAAAGCCGGCGTCGATCTCGATCCGCTTCATCTTGTAGCCAACGCCGGCGGTCAGCGTCGTACGCGCCGCGCCGTCGAGGTCCGCGCGTTCCCACCCCGGCTTCGCCGCCGCGGTGTCGTACGCAACGCCGCCGCGCAGGATCAGATCGTGACCACCGGCCGGGATGATGTAGCTGCCGCCGAGCCGCACGCCGTAGGTGTCCTGGAGGCCGTGCGCGACGATGCTGTCTTTGAGGCTGAGCGCCTGGTTGATCACGCCGTCGACGACGACCAGGTAGTTCGACGCGCGATCGGCGCTCCAGTTCTCCCAATCGAGATCGAGCTCGACGTCGCCCTTGAGCTTGCCGTCGGGGCCGAGGAACTTGTAGCGACCGCCGACCTGCGCGTTCATCGGTAGCGCGAGGCTGATGCACGCCTTGAGCGATGCCGAGGTGCCGCCCGGCGCGCAGCGCGCGAGGTTATCCGCCGGCGGACCGATCGTGACCGGCTGGCCGCCGACCGAGACCGCCGGGCCGTTCGCCGACACCGCGGTGCCCTTGGCGTTGATGTCGAACTCCGACGTGTAGTTCGCGCCGAACTCGAGCTGCGGCGTCGGGCGATACGTCGCGCCCGCGGCGAACTCCGGCACGAAGTTGTCCTTCGCGTCGACCGTGAACATGCCGTCGTTCTCGACCCACTCGTCGTAGTTCGCCGGGATGCCCCACAGCACGGTCGTCGACTTGAGCGACGCCATGCCGGCGGAGAACCGCGCGCCGATATCGAGCGGGATGTTCGGCAGCGAGTATGCGACCACGACGCTCGGCAAGATGACGGTGGCCTGCTGCTGCATGATGTCGTAGCGGGTCGGCGGCGGCGGCACCGACGAGCCGCTGTTGAACACGAACTTCTGGCCGTTGACCGTCGTCATGTCGCGGAACGGGTAGGCGTTCGGAGCGTAGACGCCGGCCGCGACGTGGAGACCAGTCACTGCGCCGCCGAGATCCGAGACGATCGCGATCACCGGCACGGGCTGGAACGAGCCGATGCCGAGCGGCGGATCGACCTGGTTCGTCATCTTCGGATACGCCTGGCCGACGTAGCCCGGCTGGGGCTCACCCATCGCGTCGAGCTCGGTGATCCGGTCGTACGTGCCGTTGCGAGTGAACGACATGAAGTAGTCGAGCGCCGCGATCCCGATCGTGACGGTCGTGCCTTTGGCCTTCGCAATCCCGGCCGGGTTGATCGCCATCGCCTCGCCGTCGTCGGTGGCTGCGACCGAAGCGCCTGCGCGCGACGTCGACACAGCGCCGGCGCCGGGGATGTAAAGCCCGCCAGCCACTGCAGAACCTGCCAACAACGTCGCGACCGTGAACGCTGACCAACTCGGCTTCATAAGGGCCGCCACCCTAAAACAAGAGAACGGCTAAAACCAACCGAAACCGCACCTTGTGGTGCACTATCGCGTGGGGTACCGCGATGAAGGACGACGCATTCAAAAAGCTGATCGACAACCTGACCGCGCATGCGCCCGAGTACGAAGTCCGGATCGACACGGACATGGCGCACGGCGTCGGTGCTACCGCGCGCGCCGCGTCTGACGCCGCGCGGGTACGGCTCGAAGCACTACGGCGCGGCGATCGCGTCGTTCACGTGATCGAGAACGGACGTACGACGGTCACCGGTATCGTGCACCGATCGCAGGGCGTCGCGCTGATCGCCGCGGGTGCGAAGTACGTCGGGCCAGAGCAGTACGCGCCGCCGGCCAACGGCGTCGTTGAATAGCCGAACCTCGCACGCTACGATCGACCGATGACGACGCCTCGTCTCGCGATCCTCGGGGTGATGCTCGCCGCCGGTTGCCAGCCGATGTACGGGGCGAAGCCGGCAAAGCTCGGTCGGCTCGAGCCGATTCATCACGTGGTCACCGAGCCTCCACCGCCGACCGTCAGGTACGTCGAGGAATGCCAGGCCGATTTCCGCGTGGATCCGAAGAAGATCGGGCTCGTGCCGCAGCCGAAGATCGCGAAGACGTTGACCGATGCCGGTGACGCCGCGCTCGACAGCGCCGACAAGGTCGCCGACGACCACGAGAAGGTGAGCCTGTGGACCGACGCGATCCGCAAATACAGCAACGCGCTGGTCAAGGATCCGTACGACGTCGACGCGACGCTCGATCTGGCCCGCGCCTACGACCGCGTGCTGCGCAAAGGCTGTGCGCTCGCGATGCTCAAGCGGCTCGCGACGCTGTCGAACCATCCGGCGTTCGCGAAGCAAGCCAATCTCACCATCGCGCGGATCGATGACAACGCGGGCTGGTTCCGCGGCTATCGCAAAGACGCGCTCGCGGCCGTCGGGCATTAGCGCGCGTCGGCGCGCCGGCGTTCGTACATCCCGATATGCGTGATGAGGATCGCGATCGCCGCGGGCGTGACGCCGCTGATCCGCGACGCCTGACCGACCGAGCGCGGCCGGATCGCCTCGAGCTTCTCGACCACCTCGCGCGACAACCCGGAGATCACCGCGAAGTCGATGTCGTCGGGCACGCGCACGCTGTCGGCGCGTTGCATGCGCGCAGCGTCGCTCTCTTGCCGCTTCAAGTAGCCCGCGTAGCACAGCTCGATCGCAACGCGCTCGAGTGCCGCGGATCCGTGCAGCGACGGCGCGACACCACCTGCGTTCGCGATCTGCTCGACCGCGGTGACATCGAGCTCGGGGCGGCGCAGTAACTCGGCGAGCGTGACCCGGCGCCCGCTGATCGGCGAAGAGCCATGCTTCGCGAGCTGCGCGTTGACTGCATCGCTGCCGAGCACGCTCGCGCGTTCGGCTCGATCGTGAACCGCGGCGAGCTCGCGCTGCCACGCTTCGAACGCGCGCCAGCGATCGTCGCTGACCAAACCGAGCGCGCGACCGATCGGCAGCAGGCGATCGACCGCGTTGTCTTCGCGCAGCAGCAGCCGGAACTCGGCGCGCGAGGTCATCATCCGGTACGGCTCTTTGGTGCCGAGCGTCGTCAGATCGTCGACGAGCACGCCGGCGTACGCCTGATCGCGCCGCAGGATCACCGGCTCCCGATCGCCCGGGCCGAAGCCGAGCGCGACCCCCGCGTTGATCCCGGCGAGCAGGCCCTGGATCGCCGCCTCCTCGTAGCCCGACGTGCCGTTGATCTGCCCGGCGTGATAGAGGCCGGCGACTCGGCGGGTCTCGAGCGTGCCGAGCACCTCGCGCGGATCGATGAAGTCGTACTCGACCGCGTAACCCGGTCGCGTCATCTCGGCGCGCTCGAGGCCGGGGATCGTCCGCAGGAACGCGAGCTGGATGTCGAATGGCAGCGATGTCGAGATCCCGTTTGGATAGACCTCGCCGGCGCCGTCCTGTCCGGTTTCGACGCTCTCCGGCTCGAGGAAGATCTGATGGCGGTCTTTGTCCGCAAACCGGACGACCTTGTCCTCGATGCTCGGGCAGTAGCGCGGCCCGGTGCCCGCGATGTCACCGCGAAACAACGGCGAGCGCGGCAGGCCTTCGCGGATGATCGCGTGGGTGCGCTCGTTCGTGTAGGTGATCCAGCACGGCACTTGCGGCAGCGGCGGTCGACTCGCCGGCGGCCAGGCGAACATCGGCGGCGGATCGTCGCCCGGCTGGAGCTCGAGCGCGTCGACATCGAGCGAGCGGCGATCGAGCCGACACGGCGTGCCGGTCTTCAGCCGCGCGAGTGGAAACCCGAGCTGATCGAGCGAGCCCGACAAGCTCACCGCCGGCGCCTCACCCGCGCGACCGCCCGCCGCGCGCGCCTCGCCGACGAAGATCGCGCCGCGCAAGAACGTGCCGGTCGTCATGATCACCGAGCGCGCGCGATAGGTCACGCCCATCGTCGTCGTGACGCCGACGATGCGCGGCCGCGGTCCGCTGGTGTCGACCTCGAGTCGCGCGACCTCGCCTTGGCGCAGCGCGAGCCGGTCACAGCGCTCGAGCTTCATCCGCATCGCATCGCGATAGCGCCGCTTGTCGGCCTGCGCGCGGGTCGAACGCACCGCGGGGCCCTTGCTCGCGTTGAGTCGGCGAAACTGGATGCCGGTCTCGTCGATCACGTTCGCCATCTCGCCGCCGAGCGCGTCGAGCTCTTTGACGAGATGGCCCTTCGCGACGCCGCCGATCGCCGGGTTGCACGACATCTGCGCGACCATGTCGAGGCTGCCGGTCAAGGCGAGCGTGCGCGCGCCGAGCCGAGCGGCAGCGAGCGCGGCTTCGCATCCGGCGTGGCCGGCGCCGACGACGATGACGTCGTAGCTATCGGGATACTCGTAGCTCAATTCGGGTCGTTTCCCTCGGGCTGCTCGGGCTGGCCCGGCGTCCCAGGACGATGGCCATGACCGCACGCCGGATCGCCGTGGCTCTGACTCGCGACCTGCTTGGTGACGTCGAGACCCAAGCGCACGAGCAGCTCGCTCGGGTGCAGCTGATCCGGCGCGTGACCGGTGTCCCAGGTCAAGCCCTTGACCTTCACCGTGCCGCAGAAGTCTTCGACCCCGTGCTTGTACGCCGCGTACTTCGGCTTGGCGTCGTCGAGCTCTTGGAACGAGCACACGCCCGGGCTGCCGCACGCGAACATGAACGAGTCGTACCAACTCTTCGTCGTGGTGCCGAGCTCGCGGATCGCGAACGCCGCCGACACGCCTTCGGGCTTACTCGCGCGGAGCTCGACCGGCGTCGTCACGCCAGCCGGCAAGTCGACGTAGAAGCATTCTTCCGCGCGCTCCGGCGACTTGTAGACCGTGGTGTCGCCGACCGTCGCCCACAGCTCGTTCGCCGACGTCATCCGGATCTCGAACCGCTTTTTGCCATCGGTCGGCACGCCGGCGCCGCCGTCTTCAGGCGCGGTGAGCTCGCGGCACTTGCACACGCTCGGGTTGCACAACGGGCCGACCAACGTGCCGCGGGTCGCCTTTGCGGGCGGTGGGCCGATCTCGATCTGACGGGCTCCGCCGGAGCAGCCGGCGATCGCGAGGGCGATGAACAGTGCGCGCATGGCCACCTTATACAAGCAACGCGATCGCCGTGTCGGCGGTCGAAGCCGTACGTTGATCTGCAGCGTCGATCGGTGTATGAGCGAGAAACCTCAATGATTTCGAAGCTTCGGGTCCTGGTTATCGCGTCCGTCCTAGCCGCGGTCGTGGCCGGCTGCGGCGCCAAGACCGGCACCGCGGTCGTCGAGTATTCGGTGTCGGCGCAGAAGAACTACGAAAAGGGCGAGAAGCAGCTCGAGCTCAAGGACTGGATCGCCGCCGCGAAGTACTTCTCGTTCATCAAGAGCCGGTTCCCGTACTCCAAGTACGCCGTGCTCGCCGAGCTCCGGCTCGCCGATGCCGAGTTCGGTGCGGAGCAATATCTCGAGGCGATCGACAGCTACCGGCTGTTCATCAAGTTTCACCCGACGCACGAGATGGTCGCGAACGGCTACACGTCGTTCCGGATCGGCGAGGCGTACTACAAGCAGCTGCCCGGCGACTTCTGGCTGTTCCCGCCGTCGTTCGAGAAAGACCAGTCGTCGACCGAAGACGCCGGCAGCGAGCTCAAGAGCTTCCTCGACAAGTATCCCGACTCGCCGTACCGCGATCAGGCGAAGAAGATCATCATCGCGCTCGGCAAGCGGCTCGCCGATCACGAGTGGTACGTCGCGCGCTACTACTGGGACCGCGGCAAGCCGATGGGCACCGTGCTCCGGCTACGCCGGTTGCTCGAGCGGTTCCGCGGCGTCGGCTACGACGAAGAAGCGCTGTGGCTGCTCGGCAAGGCGTACGTCGCGGTCGACATGCGCGATCGGGCGAAGCTGACCTGGACCGAGCTCGCGACGAAGTACCCGCAGAGCACGCGCTCGACCGACGCGAAGAACGCGCTCGCGAGCCTCGGCACGAAGTAGCTACGGCCGACGCTGCCTGCGCACCCACGCAGCGATCGCGCGAGTCGCGGTGTCGCGCTTGGCCTCGGGCCAGTACAGCTCGAACGGCGGCGCCCTGCCCCTCAGCTGATACGCGATCCAATCGGCCACGCGGACCGGTTGCCTCGCGCCGAGCGCTGGCACGAGCGTCGCGGTCGCGTCGATCACGGATTCCAGCCCGCCGCCTTCGCCGGCGACGCGTCGAACCGAGAACTTCCGCGGCTCGATCATCTCGAGCGTCCCGTAGACCCGCTTGTCGGCGAGCTCGGCGAGGACTTCCTTGTTGAACGTCGGCACCACGAGGAGTGGCGTCGATACGAGGTCGGCGAAGTCCCAGCGCTTACCGGTCAGATCGACGAGCGGCAGCCACAGCGAGCCATCGGCGAACAGCGTGTCGATCGCGTGGCGCACCGACTTGCGCGCCACGTATTTCTCCATCGTGAGGAACAGCAGCGTCATCTGCGCGCTCGGATCGGGCTTGGTCTGCTCGACCCAGCGTGCGTAGTCGTCGATGCCAGCCGGATCGCCGTTCGCGTCGCGCATCTCGCCGAGCTGACCGATGCACTCGCCTTCCTTGTCGAGCGCGCCGGCTTGGCGGATCGCGCGGCTCATCAGCTTGACGATCGCCGGATTCGCGGCGGCGGGCTCCCAGCGTTCGAACGCGTCGGCGATGAAGCAAGCGTCGTGAACGTCGGCCGCGGCGTCGATTCGATGCGCGAGCAGATCCGAGACGGTTGGCGCGGCATGCGAGCGCAAGGGTTCGCCGCGCTGCGCGATATACAAGGCCGCCATCACGTGCTCGTGCGGAGCGGCGTGATCGTCGGCGAGCGTTCGATACCAACGCTCGGGGAGCGACAGGTTGCGCTGGGCGTTCCAGTAGGCGCGGATCGTCGCGGCAAGCTGCTCGCGGCCGCCATCCTCGGGGAAGAAGTTGTGCGATAGGATCGCTTCGAGTGCGGCGTGCGCCGCGACCTCGACGCCGAGCGGCTCCTGGTGATTGCCCCCGCCCAGCGCCCCACCGCGCGACAGGCGCGTGTCGGACTCCAAGACCTCGAGCAGCTTGTCGACCGCGGGCTCGCCGATCTTTTCGAGCTCGGGCACGAAACTGCCGTCGCTAAAGTAGCTCCAGCCTTGCTCGACCAACCTGACCTCGTCGAGGTGATCGACGAGCAGCGCGAGGCGTTGGTCGGCCGGCAGCGTCGCCAGCGTCGCGAAGTCGAGTGCGGGACGTCCAGCCGCCCGACGGCGCTCTTCGGCGATCAGGCGCGGGAGATCGTCGAGGCCTTCGAGATCCGGCGCCCGGCGGAGCGGCAGCTTGATTAGATACGTGCCGTCGCCCTGCGCTATCGGAGGGCCCGGCGGCGGCGGCGGCATCGTGCGGCGCTTCATCTCGGCGGCGACCGCAGGCACGGCGACTTCCAGAGCGCCCAGCGACGCCTTCGCGATCACGCGGTCATCGCGGCCACTCGCGGCGATCGCGCGATCGTAGAGGCGATAGATCCATTGTCGAGCGATCGTCTTGTAGGGGTCTTCGGCTTCGACCCGGCCCGCATCCGGGTCGTCCGGCTCGAGTTGGAGCGCATGCCAGACGGCGATCGCGGAGTCTGCATCGCCGAGCCGCGCGAGCAACGCGACCGCGATCGCGTTCGGCTTGGTGACGTCGACGCTGCCCGCCTCGGTCGGCGGCATCTTGTCGTGCTGCGCGAGCTTCACGATCATCGCGACGTCGTCGCGCACGCGCCGTTCGGTGCCGACGCGCGCGACCGGGTAGACCAGGCCGTCCCAGCTGATCGCGAGCGTGTCGTTGTGGAACACCCACGCGTGGGTCGTGACCTTCTGTTCGGCGCCGTAGTCCGATGCGACCGTGAGCTCGACGTCGCGATACGGCAACCCGCGCGGATCGGCGACGCCCTGCTCGAACAGCGTCGTGACCGCTCCAGCGAGCGCGGCCGGCAACGTCGCCGGTGCCGACCAGCGGTCGTGTTGCGCGGGCGGGACTGCGAAGCCCGAGGCGACGAGCGCATCCGCGACCGGCGCAGCGCGATCGCCGCGAGCGCGGACGGGTAGCGCTGGGCGAGCCGCGCCGCATGCGACCACCACCAATGCGAGGCCGAACCGCTTCACACCGCGAAGCATGCCACGAGCGATTCGGCCCGCACGACTGAGGTGTATCGTAGACGGCAATGGCTAATGACCGGGTCGAGCAGTTGATCGCGCTCGGGCGCGAGCACTACAACGCCGGCGAGTACGAGCGCGCGGAGCCGTTTCTCGCCGAGGCAGCGTCGGCGCGGCCGAGCTTTCCCGACCTCTACAACATGCTCGGCGTCGTCTACCACAGCCAGGGTCGGTTCCAGGACGCCGAGGAGGCGTTCGAGAACGCGCTCAAGCTGAACCCGCGCTACACCGAAGCCGCGCTCAACCTGTCGGTCACGTATAACGACCGCGGCAAGTACGAGCGCGCGCGCGAGGTCTACACGCGTGCGGTGTCGGCATCGGTTGGCCAGCCGAACGCGCTCGATCGGTTCGCGCGCGGCAAGCTCGCGAACATGCACGCCGACCTCGGCGCCGCGTACACCGGCTTGGCGATGTTTGACGAAGCCGTGCGCGAGTACGGCAAGGCGCTCGACCTGTGCCCCGACTTCGCCGATCTGCGCGTCCGGCTCGGCAACGTCTACCGCGACATGGGCATGTCGCACGCCGCGGTCACCGAGTTCGAGCACGCGAAGAAG
>CAZDGY010000109.1:0-11374 GCA_964504685.1 uncultured Kofleriaceae bacterium
CGCCTCGAGGTCATGTTCCTCGACGCCAGCGAAGAGGTGTTGCTGCGCCGGTTCTCCGAGACCCGCCGCCGCCATCCGCTCGTCGGCGACGACCTGTCCGAGGGCGTGCGCCGCGATCGCGAGGTGATGAACGACCTCCGCGACGGCGCGGCGATCGTCGACACCACGAACCTCAACATGCACCAGCTGAAGTCGATCATCCAGGACCGCTACGGCGGCACCGGGAAGCTCGCGGTGACGCTGGTGTCGTTCGGGTTCAAGCACGGCTTGCCGCTCGAGTTCAATCTGGTGTTCGACGTGCGGTTCCTGCCGAATCCGTACTTCGATCCGGCGCTGACTCATCTCGATGGTCGCGATGCCGACGTCGCGAAGTACGTGCTCGATGGCGATGGCACGCTGCTCGTCGAAAAAGTCGAAAATCTCCTGAAGTTCGCGCTGCCGCAGTTCCAACACGAAGGGAAGCTGTACGTCACGGTGTGCGTCGGCTGTACGGGTGGACGCCATCGCTCGGTCGCGGTCGTCGAGGAGCTCCGTCGTCGGCTTGCCGGCGATTGGGACATCCTGGTGCGCCATCGCGACGTGGATCGGGGGGAGTGATGGCCGAGGCCGCGGAACAAACACTGCAAATCATCAACGAGCTCGGCTTGCACGCCCGGGCCGCGACGAAGCTCGTGCAAGCCGCGTCGAAGTTCCCGTGTGAGGTCACGGTCGCGAAAGACGGCCACGAGGTCAACGGCAAGAGCATCATGGGCGTGCTCATGCTGGTGGCGAGCAAAGGCTCGACCGTGACGGTGCGCGCAAAGGGCGAGCGCGCCGCCGAAGCCGTCGCGGCGATCGTCGCGTTGATCCAAGATAAGTTCGGCGAGGGTCGGTGAGCGAAGCGCGCGTCGAGCTTCGGCGCTCGGGCTTGGGAGTGTCGGCAGGCATCGCGTTTGGTCGCGCATATCTGATCGGTCGCGACACGCTCAAAGCGCCACGCCATCACATCGAAGCCGACGACGTCGACGCCGAGCTCGCCCGCATGCACAAGGCGATCGCGGCGAGCGACAAGCAGCTCGACAAGATCAAGCAGAAGCTCGCGTCCGAGAACGAGAGCGACTACCACATCATCAGCGCGCACCAGCTGATGCTGCATGACGAGCACTTGGCCGGCGCCGCGATCGAATACATCCGCGACGAGAAGATCTGTGCCGAGTGGGGCCTGCGGCGCGCGGTCGACGATATCCGCGCGGTGTTCGACACGATCGACGACCCGTACCTGCGCGAGCGCAAGAGCGACGTCGAGTTCGTGTTCCAGCGCGTCCTGCGCAACCTGCTCGGTCGCGACACCGGACCGCTGAACCCGCCGCCCGACGCGATCGTCGTCGCGTACGACCTGTCGCCGGCCGATACCGCGATGCTGCATCGCGCAGCGGTCGCGGGCCTGATCACCGACGCGGGCGGCAAGACCTCGCACACCGCGATCATCGCGCGCGCTCACGAGATTCCCGCGGTCGTCGCGCTCGAGAACATCACCGAGCTCGTCGAGACCGATGACCTCGTGTTGATCGACGGCGCGTCGGGCGTCGTGATCGTCAACCCGTCCGCCGCGACGGTCGCCGAGTTTCGCGACGAGCAGCGTCGTCAAGTCGCCGCCGGCGCGCAGCTTTCGGCGATGCGCGATCTGCCGGCGCTCACGAGCGACGGTGCCGACGTTCAGCTCTACGCGAACATCGACGGCCCCGAGGAGCTCGAAGACGCGATCGAGTACGGCGCGATGGGCGTCGGGCTGTTTCGCACCGAGTATCTGTTCATGGCGGGCAGCGCGCTGCCCGACGAGCAGCAGCACTATCAGACCGCGGTCGCGATGCTCGAGCGGCTCAAAGGCCGGTCGGCCACGATCCGCACGTTCGACCTCGGCGCCGACAAGCTCGCCGGCTTCATGCAAGACGCCGAGCTCGACGAAGCAAACCCGGCGCTCGGGTTGCGCTCGATCCGGCTGTGCCTGTCGCCGCTCGGCCGCGACTTGTTCCATGCGCAGCTGCGCGGCTTACTGCGCGCGTCGGCGCACGGCCCGCTCAAGCTGATGTTCCCGATGATCTCGGGGGTATCGGAGCTGCGCGCGGTCAAGGTCGTCGTCGACAAGGTCAAGGCGGAGTTGCGCAGCGAAGGCGTCGCGTTCGACGAGGCGGTCAAGCTCGGCATCATGATCGAGATGCCCTCGGCGGCGTTGGTCGCCGATCTGCTCGCGCGAGAAGTCGATTTCTTCTCGATCGGCACGAACGACTTGATCCAGTACACGATGGCAGTCGATCGCGTGAACGAGTACGTGTCGTACCTGTACGAGCCGTTGCATCCGGCGCTGATCCGATTGATCGGCGACGTCGTGAAAGCAGCGAACGCGGCGCACATTCCGGTCACGGTGTGCGGCGAGATGGCGGGCGAGCCCATGCTCGCGCCGATCATGGTCGGGCTCGGCATTCGCGAGCTCTCGATGAGCGCGGTGTCAGTGCCCGAAGTGAAGGCGACGATTCGCGCGATCGATCTCGAGGGCGCGACCGCGCTCGTCAAGCGGGTGCGCGACATCGCGACCGCCGAAGAGATTCGCCCGATCGTCGCGGCGTATATGTTCGCGCACCAATCCAAGCGGGGGCAGGGGTGACACGCGCTGGCGTGGGAGTGGCGATCGGCCTCGCGATCGCCCTCGCCGCCACTCGCGTCGCGTCGGCAGGCGATCCGACGCGGGTCTATCGCACGGTCGAGACCGAGCACTTCGTCATCTACTACTGGGCGCCGAACGACGACATCGCGACCCGGGTCGGCATCGTCGCCGAGCGCGCGCACCGCACGTTATCGACCGCGATCGATCACCTGCCCGACACCAAGACGATCATCGTCATCAACGACGACACCGACGCGGCGAACGGCTTCGCTGGTGTGTTACCGCGCAACGCGATCCAGCTGTACGCCACCGGGCCGACCGGGTTCACCGAGCTCGACGATCACGAGGATTGGTTCTACGGCCTCGTCGCGCACGAGTACACCCACATCCTTCATCTCGACACGATGTCGGGGCTGCCGAAGATCTACAACGGCATCTTCGGCAAGACCTGGGCGCCGAACCAGATCATGCCGCGCTGGGTGATCGAAGGCATCGCGGTCTACGAGGAGTCGAAGCGCTCGGCCGGCGGGCGCATCCGCGGCACGATGTTCGATCAGGTGATCCGCATCGCGCGGCACGCGAACAAGGATCTGCGGCTCGATGAGGTCTCCGGCGATCCGCGCCAGTTCCCGCGCGGCAATGCGGCCTACGTCTACGGCTCCCACTTCCTCAGCTACGTGTTCGATCGGTTCGGCGACGACACGCTGCGCAAGATGGCGCATGTCTCGGGCTCCTACGCGCCGCCGTTCGCGATCAATCGCCAGATCGCGAAGGTCGTCGGCAAGCCGTTCACAGAGCTCTACGACGACTGGAAGGTGTTCCTACGCGACAAGTACGGCATGCAGGAGATGGCATCGGAGCGACGCGGCCTCGTCACCGGGCGGGCGCTCACCCACACCGCGGAGACCAATGCGGTGCCGCGCTACTCCGCCGACGGTCGAGAGATCTACTGGCAGCAATACGACGGCTACTCGCTCGCGCAGGTCCGCGCGATGCCGGTGAACGGCGACCAGAAAGGCTCGCGCGAGATCCTCCAGCTCGACGCGATGGGCAAGTACGATCTCGAGCCCGACGGCTCGATGGTCTACGAGCAAGGTCGGGTGTACCGCCGCGACTACACGTTCCAGGACCTGTTTCGATGGGACGCGCCGACGAATCAGACCGTCCGGCTCACAACGGGCATGCGCGCGCGCGATCCGGCGTTGTCGCCCGATGGCCGGCGCGTCGCGTTTTCGAAGAACGAGCGCGGCGAGAGTGTGATCGCGGTGATGGACGTTGCACCCGGCGCGCAGGAGTCGGTGGTCTGGCGCGGCCAGCGTTACGATCAGGCCTATCAACCGGCGTGGTCGCCGGACGGCACGCGGATCGCGTTCTCGGCGTGGCGCAACGGCGGGTTGCGCGACATCCTGGTCGTCGAGCTCGCGTCGGGTCACGTCGAGGAGATCACGCACGATCGCGCGATCGACATGTCACCCGCGTGGTCGCGCGATGGCAACACGTTGTACTTCGACAGCGATCGCACCGGTATCGCGAATATCTATGCGTACGACCTTCGCGACCGCTCGCTGTGGCAGGTCACGAACGTGCTCGGCGGCGCGTTTCGCTGCGCGATCTCGATCGACGACAAGCGGCTCGCCTACGAAGCCGCCGCGCCGAATGGCGGCTACGACCTCTATCAGCTGCCGATCGATCGAACGACCTGGCTTCCGGCGCGCGACTTCGTCGACGCGAAGCCGACCGCGCTCGACATTCACGACGACGAATCGCCGGTCACGAAGCCGCGGCCCTATCGCGCGCTCGAGACCCTCGCGCCGCCGACCTGGAGCGGCTCGTACGACATCGGCTCGAACACCGCATCGATCCAGACCTCGGGTGCCGATGCGGTCGGCCTGCACAACTATTCGCTCGCGGTCGGCATCGATACGCAGCGCGGCGACACCAACGTCGGCGCATCGTACGGCTACACCGGCTGGCGACCGACGTTCCGCATCTCCGGCGCGCGCACGCTGACCGAGCGCACCGGGCTCAAGATCGACGGTGTCAGCATGCCCTATCACGAAGAGGATTGGTCCGGCACGATCTCGCTCGGCATCCCGTTCGAGCAACGGCCGAGCTCGAGTTGGTCGCTGTCGTTCGACTACGACGTCGATTGGTTTCGGTTCGTCGACGGACCGCCGATCATGCTCGATCCGAATCAACGAGTGCCGACCTCACCGCGCACGAATTACGTGCTCGGCGGCCTCGGCTCGCGCGCAGGATTCTCGAACGTTCGCGGCAACATCTTCGGCACCGGCCCGATCACCGGGTTCGATGTCAGCGCGTCGATCCGCATCGATCATCCGGCGCTCGGCTCGGCATATCGCGACATCACGCTGAGCTATGGCTTCGATGTCTATCAGCGGCTGTGGGGTCGGACTCCGACGCTCGCGATCTCGATGCTCGGCGCGTTGCGCGCCGGCGATCTCGACAACCCGGGCGGCTTCGGCTTGGGCGGCGTGCCCGCACAAGACATCGCGATGGCGATCGTCAACTCGACGCGCGCCGCAGGCACCGGCTACCTGCACGGCTATGGACCGCGCGCGATCGTCGGCAACCAGTACGACATGGCGAACATCGAGTATCGCCAGGAGCTGTTTCTGATCGAGCACGGGGTCGGCACGCTGCCGGTCTACTTCCGCCGCGTCCAACTCGCGCTGCAGAGCGATCTCGCGACCGCGTATGACAACGAGGCCGACGCCGGCAAGAACTTTCGCGTCGCGGTCGGCGGCGCGCTCCGGCTCGATGCGTTTTTCGGCTACTTCGTGCCCGGGACGTTCGAGCTCGGCTATGCGCACGGCCTGATGAAAGGCGGCATCGACGAGACCTGGCTGTTGCTGACGGGGAGCTTGTGACCGAGCCGTCGAAGGAAGCGCGACCGTCCAAGGTCGTCGCCGGCGATGTCGCGGTCGAAGTCGCCCGCCAGCTCGCCGATCCAGTCCGGGCGTTGCGCGACCGACTCGGGCTCGTCGTCGATCACCTCGAGCGTCACGTCGCGATGTCGACCGGCCCGACGCCGTATCCCTGGCGATCGCTGCAGGCGCTGCGCCAGGATCTGGCGGCCGCGTATCTCGAAGCTACGCAGCTCGCCCGCCGGCTCGACGAGCTCGATCGCGCGCTGCACGATGATCCTGCCGGCTGGTTCGATCTCGCAACCGCGGTCGATCTTGGCCTGCGACTCGCGAGTCACCACCTGTCCGCGGGCATCGAGCTCCTGTTCGACCTCGGCAACGTGCGACCGGCGCGCGGCGTCCCGGGCCAGCTCGCATTGCTCGTCGCCGAGCTCGTCGCGGCGAGTGCCGGATCGGCGCGCGCGCTGCAAGGCAGCTCGCTCAGCGTGCGCGTGTCGACCGAAGATCGCTACGGGGTGGTTCTGATCGCGGACAACGGCGGCGGCATCGCTCGGGTCGCAGAGCTCGGCGAGCTCGCGCGTGCGATCGTCACGCCGTGGGGCGGTAGCGCGGATGCGGCCTCGGCGGACGGGCAGGGCGGCTCGTTCGAGCTGCGATTGATCATCGAACCATAGCCGGATCGACGAGGCCGGAATCGACGGTCTTCGCGGGACCGAGCGCGGCGCGTTGTGCGATCTCTTCGTCGACCGCTTCGACCGTCCGGTTGATTTCTTCGACCAGGCCCCGCTTGCGCCGGTAGTCGGTCTTCGGCTCGTACTTCATGCCCGCGAGCACGTGGAACGACGACACGAGCTCGTCATGTTCGCGGCTCTTGCGCTCGCGGATCGCGTCGAGCTCGAACTGATCCTTGACGATGTATGGCGTCAGCAAGACGAGCAGGTTCGACTTCGTCTTCTTCTTGCTCGTGTACGAGAACACGCGGCCGAGCACCGGGATGTCGCCGAGCAGTGGGATCTTCGTGACCACCTCGATCTCTTTCTGTTGCATCAGGCCGCCGATCACGATCGTCTGCTGGTCTTTGACGACCGAGCGCGTCTCGATCGTGCGCTGATCCCAAGTCGGGCCGAGCGTGCCGTCGCTGCTCGCGAGGTCCGACGAGTCGTGCTTGATCTCGAGCAGCACGGTGTCGTTGGTCGAGATGTGCGGCGTGATCTCGAGCGAGAGCAGCAGGTCCTTGCGATCGATGTTCGTCGTCGTGATCGCGGTGTTGCCGGCCGATACCGGCACGGTGCCGCGGATGTACGGGATATTCGTGCCGACCTGGAACTTCGCCTTCTGGTTGTCGATCGCGACGAAGCTCGGCATCGACAAGATGTTCGTGTTCGAGGTGTTGTTGAGCGCTTGGAAGATCACGCCATACGACGCGATGCTCGACGCGCTCGTGCCGAGAAACGACGACGAATTCGCGAGCTGCGAGCCGAGCAAGCCGCCGATCAACCCGGTCGCCGACGTCAGCGTGCCGAGGTTCAACGTCGACAATTGTGACGATTGCAAACCGCCGAGCAGCAGCGACTTGCCGTCGGGGGTTGGCAGCGCACCGTGCATCGCGGTGCCGAGCTCGAGGTCCTTGGTGACGTCGACCTCGAGGATCATCGCCTCGATGTAGACCTGCCGCCGCGGCTGGTCGAGCTCGCGAATGACGTCGCGAATCGCGACGAAGTCGCGGCCGGTCGACGACACGATCAGCTTGTTGCTAGCGGCATCGGCGATGATCTTCGCTTGGCCTTCGAGCGCGAGGTTGCCGGCCGCGTTCGACGCGCTCGCTGCCGTCATGCTCGTCGCGGTCGGCGCGCCGCCGGGTGCGGACCCGGGGCTAGCGCTTGCGCCGGTGCGCGTGATCGCCTCGTTCAGGGTCTTCGCGACCTCCTCGGCGATCGCGCTGCCGAGCTGGTAGACGTGGATCGTGCCACCACCGTCGATCTCGAGGGCGATATCGAGCCGCTCGGCGAGGGCCTTGACGCGTTGGTATGCCGCATCGCTGCCCGAGACGATCAGCGTGTTCGTGCGCATGTCGACCATCAGCTTCGACGGTGCGAGCAGCGATGGCTGTCCGTCGGTCGGTCCGTTCGCGACCGGCGTTGGCGCGCCAGGGTTCGGCCTCGCGGTGGGCGCCGCGGGCGCGGTTGGCGACAACCCCATGATGCCGGTGATCTCGCTCGCCAGCTTCGTCGCGTCGGCGTGGAGCACCGGAATCGTATAGATGCCATCGCTGCCGCCGGGCACGTCGATCAGCTTCGCGAGCGACAACATCGCTTGCACGTTGCTCGCGTAGTCGGTGATCACGAGCAGCGACCCGATCGCTTGGACGTCGCCGCCGTCGGACTTCACCGCGGCGAGGCCTTGGCGCAAGAGCTCGGGCGCGGCGTAGCGCGGACGCACGACGTAGCGCACGATCTGATCGTCGTCGGGCGGTGCGTTGACGCCGTAGATCGGCAGCGCTTGGCCTTTGATCGTCGCCATTTCGACGATGCGCACGAGGTTGCCCTTCGGAACGACCGCGAGCCCCATCGTCGACAACGCGACGAGAAACGCGCGATACGCCTCCGGCGCGGTCATCTTGCCCGGGATGATTAGATTCACCTTGCGGCCGGTCGCGACGATCCGCGGCTCGTAGACGAAGTTCTTGCACGTGAAGCCCATCACCCAGGTCACGAGCTCCTTGAGCTCGATCTCGGGCTTGAACGTCAGCTCTTGCTTTGCGTCGTGATCCTTGCACTTGTAGAGCGCTTCGTCCTCACCGGGCACGGTGTCGGCGCTTGCCAGGGTCGTCGTTGCGAGCATCACCACCGCGACCAGCGCGACCGCACGAGCAGTTGTCATGCCGCAGCTGCTTAACAAAACGCGCGCCAACGCTCGCTCGCTCGCAAGTCCGCGAGTCCATGCGTTGGCAAACCCGGATCGTGCCAGCGAGGCAACGCGCCGCGATCGCCGCGCGCCACTCGGGCGTTCATCGCTGGCGGACGAAGTGAGGCCGGTTGCTGATCGCCAGCCTGAACACGTCGTTCGACGTGAACGTCAGTTGCTCGCTCGATCCGCGGTACGGCTCGCCTGCTGGCGCCGTTGTCGCGGTCGCGGATCCGGCGAGCGCGATCGTCTCGCCGACCCCGATGATCGCTTCGCGGAACCTGCGTCCGCTGCCGCGGTCGTTGTTCGCCGCCATGAGCGCGAGCATCTGCGGCGTGAAGCGGCGCCACGGCCATGGCTGCATGAACCCGTGGCGCAGCGCGACCTCGGCACCGGTCGGATCGACGCCGACCTGTCCGGTCGCATCGATGACGGCGAACGGCGCGTGGTCGCACGCGGTGTAGACCACTTGCCAATACCCCGATTTCCCGCTGTGCACCCACTCGTAGACGATCACGGCGTAGTAGACGCATTCGCGCCCTGACAGCGGTGCGCTGACCGTCTTGCCGAGCGGCTTGGCCTTGCCGACGACGCGAGCGAGCACGTTCGGCTGGAGCGCCGCGATCGTCGTTCGATCCGAGACCCGAAACGCGGTCGCCACCTCCTCGGAGCCGGTGCCGAGCGTCGATCGCAACACGAGCCCCGCGATCGCGAGCGTCGCGATCCCGACCGCGAATCCCATCGCTTCGAACATCAGAACCGGATGGCGGCGGCGATCCCACCGGTGTGCGGCGATGCGATCGGCGTGACCGCTAGCTTGTGCTCGCTCGGCCCGGTCTCGAACAGGATCGCCGCGGTGATCGCGCATGCGCCAGCAACCGCGAACGACGCCCACGCGAGGTCCTCGTAGCGATGACCCTCGTCGATCAAGTCTTGATAGTGCTTCGCGGTCGTCGCGTTGTAGGTCGGCGGCAAGCCACCGAGCCCGACGTAGAGGTCGCGGACATCCTGCTCGGACGAGCTCGTTGCATAGGCGAGCACCGATCCGGTCGTGATGAACGTCAGCGCGCCGCCGACCATCAGCCACGCCGCATTTCCGCCATGCGCCTTCGCCAGCGTCTCCTTCTTTTCTTCGCTCGTCGTAGGCGGCTCTTTCTTCTCTTCGATCGGAGTGGGCTGAGCGGGCTGAGTCGCCTGAGCGGACTGAGCCGGCGGAGTCGGCAGCTGCGGCTGAGGTTCGGGCTCGACCAGCGCCGGCTTCACCGGTTCATCTCCCCCTCCCGCCTGCGCGCTCCTCGGATCCCCTCCACACGCCGCGATCCTCGTCTTCGCGAGCTCGACGAACTCGGGCTTCGGATGCGCGTCGTGGACGTACCGCCCGTAGTAGATCAACGCGACGTCGCAGTCGCCGGCCTTCTCGTTCGCGACCGCGATCTTGTAGAACAGCACCGGATCGCGGGTCAGCTGGTACGCGTCGGTGTAGTCGCGGGCAGCGTCGGCGAACTTGCCGTCCGCCATCTCCCGGGTCGCGGCTTCGTACAGCTGCTTCGCGCGCTCGATCTTGGGTGCCGGCTGCGCCGCGGCCGCTGCCGCGAGCATCCCGATCGTCGCGGCGGCGATCGCTGCTCGCATGTCCGCAGACTAACACCGAACCCCGAAATTCTGCGCTATACCGGCCCCTCGGAGCTGCGTATGGCGAAGATCGACATGGTCCGCAACCTCGGCGTCGTCGCGCACATCGACGCCGGCAAGACCACCGTGTCCGAACGCTTCTTGTTCCATTCGGGCAAGATCCACAAGGTCGGCGAAGTCCACGACGGCGAGACCGAGATGGACTGGATGGAGCAGGAGCGAGAGCGCGGGATCACGATCACCGCGGCCGCGATCACGTTCGAGTGGAAGAAGTACGAGATCCACCTGATCGACACGCCGGGCCACGTCGACTTCACGATCGAGGTCGAGCGCTCGTTGCGCGTGCTCGACGGTGCGGTCGTGGTGTTCTGCGGCGTCGCCGGCGTCCAGCCGCAGTCCGAGACGGTCTGGCATCAAGCCGACAAGTTCAAGATTCCGCGCGTCGCGTTCATCAACAAGCTCGATCGAGTCGGAGCATCGTTCCCTGCGGTCGTCGCCGACATCCGCGAGCGGCTCGGCGCGAATGCGGTCCCGGTCCAGTTGCCGATCGGCTCCGAGGATCAATTCTCCGGCTGCATCGATCTCGTCGCGATGAAAGCGGTGATGTTCTCCGGCGACGTCACCGACACGCCGACGGTCGAGGCGATTCCCGCCGAGCTCGCGGCCAGCGCGGCCGACGCGCGCGACAAGATGATCCAATCGATCGCCGATCTCGACGACGCGATCGCGATGAAGTATCTCGAAGGCCAAGACATCCCACAGGCCGAGCTGGTCGCGGCCATTCGCAAAGCGACGATCGCGGTGAAGATCATCCCGGTGCTCGCCGGCACGGCGCTGCGCAATAAGGGCATCCATTCGCTGCTCGACGCGGTCGTCGACTATCTGCCGTCGCCTGCCGACGTGCCGCCGGTCGAGGGCGTCGATCCGCGCACGCTGCGCGACGGCGGTGCGGGCGAGAAGGTCGTCCGGCTGCCGAAGAACAGCGAGCCGTTCTCGGCGCTCGCGTTCAAGATCGCGATGGACGAAGGCCGCAAGGTCGTGTTCCTTCGCCTGTTCAGCGGCACGCTCGAGCCCGGCAACGAGATCCTCAACGTCCGCACGAACAAGAAAGAGAAGGTCGCGCGGCTGTTCCGCATTCACGCGGCGAAGCGCGAGCGGCTCGACAAGGCGGTCGCCGGCGAGATCGTCGCGGTCGCCGGCCTCAAAGATGCGACCACGGGCGACACCCTGTGCGATCCGAAGGATCCGATCCTGCTCGAGCGCATCGACACCTACGAGCCGGTGATCTCGCAGGCGATCGAGGCCGACA
>CAZDGY010000110.1:0-11370 GCA_964504685.1 uncultured Kofleriaceae bacterium
CGGCGAGCTCGCGACGATCGGCGATGTCACGAGCGGTGGTCCCGGCATCATGGTCGGCGGCGCGATCGGCCTCGCGTACGTGCCGGTCGACCGCGGCAAGCCCGGCACGCAGCTCACGATCGATTGCCGCGGCAAAGATGTTCCCGCGACCGTAGTGTCCGGCAAGTTCTACAAGCGACCGCAGTAGGTGACCATGACGACTTTCCCCGCCGATCTTCGCTACACCAACGACCACGAGTGGCTGCGCCCGCAAGGTGCGAGCTGGCGTGTGGGCATCACGCAGTTCGCAGTCGATCAGCTCGGCGACATCACGCTCGTCGATTTACCGAAGCCCGGTGACCTCGTCACGAAGGGCCAGCGGTTCGGCACGATCGAGAGCGTCAAGAGCGTCTCCGATCTGTACGCGCCGGTGTCAGGTCGGGTCGCGGCGGTCAACCCCGCGCTCAAGGACTCGCCGGAGCTCGTCAACAACGAGCCGTACGTCGGCGGCTGGATGATCGATCTGGAGCCGACCGAGAAGTCCGAGACCGAAGAGCTGCTGACGCCCGACGCGTACGCGAAGCACGTCGCTGCGCAGTAAGGAGCGCCGCGCCAGCGTCGCTCCTTCAACGCCCCGGCCGCATCTCGTGCGTGTGTCCTTGCTCTCGTTCGCGAGCACACACGGGAGACGATCCGGCGCATTCGATCCGCAGCTCCGCCGAGAAGTCGGGCGAGCGAAACCGGTCGTAGGCCGCGAGAGCGGCGTCCGCTTCGGTGCGATGCAACCCGGCGAGCGCGGTCGCTTGGGTGCGCAATAGATCTGGATCGCGCGGCGATAGCTCGAGCCCGGTCGCGGCGGCAGCGAGTGCGCCGGCGTCGTCGGCGACCGAACCGAGACAGCGAGCGAGCATCATCCACGCGTTGCTGTTGCCCGGCGCCTTGGTCGCCGCCGCGCGCGACGGGGCGACCGCTTCGTCCCAGCGCCAGACGCGCATCAGCGCCTCCGCCGTGACCGCATCGAGCACCGCCGGACCGGGCTTCGGCAGCAGCTCGCGCGCTTGGGCGACGAGCGCGAGCGTATCGTCCGCCCTGCCCTGCTTTGCAGCGACCTCGGCGAGCTGCACGAGGATCATCGCGCGCGGCTTGCCCGGCGGCGCGATCGCGAGCGCAGTCTCGAGCACGGCGCGCGCCTCTTCGAGTCGTTCGCTGACCGTCGCGACCAATGCCATCCCGTGCTCGTACTCGCGCTCCCATGCGGGGCGCGCGGTCGAGATCGCCGAGCCCGCGCCGAGCTCGACGCGGGTCTCTGCGATCAACGTGATCGGCTGCGGCTTGCACGGATCGAGCTCGACATCGCGCGCTCCACGAGCACCGGCGATGAACGCCTTGCCGGCAGCCGTCTTCGATTCGTTGCACACCGCCGCCTGCATGCGCAGCGTGCGACTGCGATGGCGCAGGCGCGCCGACGCGACCAGCGGGAGCTGTGCCGCGGTCAGCGACGTCGGCACGGTGAACGCGTAGCGCACGACCTGAGCCTCCCGCGGCGCAAGTGTCTGGGTCGCGATCTGAGTGCGGAACTCGGCGAGCTGGTGCTCGTCGAGCTGTTGGCCTTTGTCGTCGACGACGAGCGTGCGCAGGACATGTGCGTCGTCATCGGCCGCGTCGCGCTCGTGATCGAGCCCCGAGCTCGCGACGAGCTGGCCGGCATGATCGCGAACCTCGACCTCGACCCAGGTATCTTGGATGTCGAGCACGCCGCCCGGGAAGCGGTGGCCGACGAGTAGGTTGCGCACGACGACATCGAGCTCGAGCCGCGCGCCGGCGACGACCGGTGCACCATCGGCCGGCAGATGCCAGGCCTTCGCGCCGTTGCCGGCATCGAGCCGAGCACCGGCGATATCGATCGAAGCCGCGCCTTCGAGCTTGGCCTGCATCCGCGCGACCTGCGCCGTGTCGCCGCGCATCGCCGCCATCCACGTGTGGCCGCCCATGAACCGATGCGACGCGATCGCACCATCCTTGGCGCCGTACTCGTCCTTCGAGACCGCCTCGCGCTCCATATGGCAGTCGATGCACGTCTTCGGCGTCACTTGATCGACCCGCCCCATGCCGTTGCCGGTCCACGCCGAGTTGCGCCACGCGCCGGGCTCGTCGAGGCCGATCAGGTGAACGGGCAGCCCCATATCCGGCGACAGGAACCCGCGATGACAGCCGACGCACAGCTCGGTGCCGAGCGCCTTCACCGAGACTTGCGCCTTGTGCTTTGCGATCGACGCCGCGTCGCCGAGCACCGGCTGGACGAGCGGGACGCGCGACCAGGTGTAGCTGCCGTTGCCGTCTTTGGTCACCGCTTCGATGCCGTGGCACAGCCGACAGGTCACGCCGGAGTGCGCGCGCAAATCCGCGGCGGGAATCGCCGCCGGCCCGGTCATCAAGCCGTCGATCATCAGCGGCATGTCGTGGCAGCCGCCGCAGTGCTGGCTCGCATCCTTGCCCAGCTCTTTGCGCGCGAGCTCGACGTTGACCCGATAGATCGGGTTGCCGAACGACGCGAACGAGTGCGCGCTGGTCGCCCACTGTGCTGCCGCGTCGGGGTGACAGCTCGAACAGCTATCGACATCCGCGAGCATCGTGCCGTCGCTGAGGTCGCCGGTGTTGTGCGCACCGTCGATCGTCACGAGGCTCGGCGCAAACCCGCCGGGTGGGCGCGGCATGCGCGGTGCGACGACTGCGATCTTGCCGCTCTTGACGTCGTGCGGCCGCACCACCTCGTCGGGGCCGCCACATGCGGCCGTCACGGCGACGAGTGCGAGGAATGCGGCGCGCGCGGTCATGGCGAGGCTGACGGTGCCATGAATGGCACGCGGATCTGCGGCGCGGTGCGCGCCTTCTTGAACCCGATTTCCCAGAGGTCGCGACCGATCATGGCGGCGAGCGGCAGCTTACCGCGCGGCGCGAATGCGAGCTTGCTCGCCGCGATCGTCGAATCGTCCTCGCCGTTGGGCGGCCCGCCCCAGATATTGCGTTCGGGCCGGGTACACGCGATCGGGCCCGACCAGCGATGGCGAATCGCGTAGCGCGCTTGGAAGTAGTTCTCTTCCGAAGGCACCGCGCCGTACTCGATCCCCGCGCGGCTCCATTCCTCGCGGCCACCGGTGATCGCGCGCGCTTCCTTGAACCGCAGGTCGTCTTTCATGTCGGCCTTGCTGTAACGCGCGTGCAGCCGCGTCATCACGAACGTGCCGGCAGCGATCTTGCCGCCGACCAGATCCGCGCCGAGCTCGGCGAGATCCTTCGGCGTGACATCGAGCGCGGGACACGGATCGCAGTGGTAGCTCGGCTTCGCGGTCCACGCGTACTCGGTGACGACCGCGCCGGGGTTCGCCGCGACCGTCTCGTCGAACAGCGCCGCGTAGAACTCGCCGAACCGCTTGCGCACGTCGGAGCGGACGTCGAAGTTCGTCGGGATCACGACGTTCTTGTAGTTCGCGACCTCGTAGCGCTTGTCGGCCGAGATGATGTTGACGATCAGATCTTGTTTGCCGGCCGAGTTCGCCATCCCGAGCCGGATCGGCAGCGTGAAGTCATCGCTGTCGTAGTGAAACCGCAGCGGCGACAACGCGGCGTGGCCATCCTCCATCACGACCTTCGTCGGATCGACCTTCGCCACGAAGAACTTCGAGCCGCCTTCGACGTACGGCCGGAGCAGCGGTTCGGCACCCGGCGGAATCTTGAAGTGGTTCGCGGTCAGCCAATCCTGCAGTGCGGTGGCTTCGGTCGCCGACAACACCACGATCTGATACTCGGCGACGTTGAACTTCGCCTCGACCGTGACCTTGCCCATCTTGCCTTCGCCCATCCCCATGCCGCCCGCACCGTCGCCGTACCCGATCATCCCCGCCACCCTCGCTTGTTCTTCCATGCGCTGGCGCTCGCACGGATCCTGCTCCCAGTACTCGACGAGTCGCGGCGAGCCAAGCGACTCGACGTGCTCGAACACGTCCTTGCTCAGCGTCTTGACGTCCTTCTCGTGCAACACGACTGGCACCGGCACGACCATCGCAAAGTCCTCGAGCGGTCCGCGGTAGTCGTTCTGCATCGCGAGCACGGTGCGCGTGCCTTCGCGCATCAGCACGACCTGGGTCGCGTCGTTGACCATCTTCTGGCCGGAGCCGCTGACGTAGAACCCGCAGAACGCGTGGGCGGCGCCGGTCGTGGCGACCAGGCCAAGCGCGGCGGAACCGAGGACGAGGGCGAGCTTGGACATCGACGCTTCCTTTGTATGAACGCAGGAGGCCCCTGCGCGATCTACGGCGTCATGCTCGGTTAGCGGCCGAGATCATTGCCGGTTCGTCGTTCGACGGTGGGGCGTGCCCGCCGCCAGCGCCGCCGAATGGCGGTGCGGTTACTTCGACGCCGGACGCCCAGCGCGGTTCCCGCGATCAGCAACAAGGTCATCGCTCCGCTCGCATCGCCGGCGCCGTGGCAGCCACAGCCCGACCGCAACGGGGCTGCGGCTAGGGGTGGCGGCGCGGTCGCGTGGACGCCGAGCCCGGGGACGTCGTGAACCACCGCGGTCTCGAGCTTGACCGCATCGCGCAGCGCAAACGCGACTCCGAGCGCTGCGGTCGGCATCGTGCCTCGTCCGGCCAGTTGATTTGCGAGGTCGGCCGGCGGCCCACCCCAGATCCCGCGCTGCGGGTGGTTGCACGCGACCGGGCCGGTCCACGCGTGGCGGATCGCGTAGCGCGCTTGAAAGTTGTTGGAGAACGACGACGAGAACCCGGTCTCCATCTCGTCGAACCGTTGGTCGGACTCGCGCCCGCCTTCGATCGGGGTCGCGCGTTCGAACACGAGGTCCGCAGTGATCTCGGTGCCGTAGCGCGCATGCAGTCGGGTCAGCACGAAGTCCTCGTTCTGGTATGCGTCCGATTGTTCGTGCGCCCCGCCGAGCACATCCGCGCCGAGCGTTTGAAAGTCGCTGCTGGTCAGCACCGGGCCCGGGCACGGATCGCAGTTGCCCGCTTGCCACGAGTACTCGGTGACGACCGCGTGTGGATTGCGCGCGACCGTGCGATCGAACAGCGCCGCGTAGAACGCTGCGAAGTGGTCCTTGACCACGGGCTTGACGTCGAGGTTCGTCGGAATCGCGACGTTCGGATAGTTCGCGACGCGATAGCGCTGTCCCGGCGCGAGAATGTTGACGATCAGATCTTGCGTGCCACTCGAGCTCGCGAGCCCGAGCCGGATCGGCAGCGAGAACTCTTCGCTGTCGTAGTGAAACCGCAGTGGCGACAACGCCGCGCGGCCGTTCTCGAACCTCACTTTGCGCGGATCGACCTTGGCGACGAAGAACTTCGAGCCCGCCTCGACATACGGACGGAGCAGCGGCTCGGCGCGTTCGGGAATCTGATAGTGGTTCGCGCGCAACCAGTCGGCGAGGCCGGTCGCTTCCTTCGCCGACAGAATGACGATCTGGTATTCGCCCACCGCGAATCGCGCTTCGACCTTGACCGCAGCGGCGTTCTGTCCCGTCGTCACCATCGCCGGCGTCGCCGCCGCCATGCCCGAGCCCATCGCTATCCCCGCACGCGGGTCGTCGCGCCAACACGGATCCTGTTCCCAGTACTCGACGAGCCGAGGTGCGCTCATCAGCTCGACGTGATCGAACACGGCCTTGGGCAGTGTCTTGACATCGCCTTCGTGCAACACGACCGGCACCGGGATGACGAGCGCGAACGCGTCGGGCGGCCCCTTGTAGTTGTTCTGCATCGACAGCACGGTCCGCGTGCCCTCGCGCATCAACACGACCTGGGTCGCGTCGTTGTACATGCTCTGATCCGAGCCAGCGACGTAGAACCCGCAGAACGCGTCGGCCTTGGCTGAAATCGTCACGAACGCGGCAAATGTTGCGACGGCGAGTGTGGTCCTCATGTGCGGCCTTGGACCGCGCGACCGCGCCAGATCTTGGCTACGCGTTTATGGGCACGCGTAGAGCTGGAGCCACGACTCGAGTCGTTCGACCGCTGCGCCGCACTCCGCACCGACGAGCTCGGCCGACGCCGCATCGTCAGTCTGCGCACCGGTCAGCTGAAACGCGACGTCGTGCGCCGCGGTCCGCACCGCCGACGGCAACGCGGTGCACTGCTGTGCTCGTCCCGCGACTTGATGCAGCTTGCGACACTGCGGGCTCGTGGTCGGAGCGAGCAACGGAGCGCAGCCCGAACGCTGGAGCTCGGACTCGACCTTGGCGGCGCGCGAATCGCATTGCGCCGCGAGCTTGGTCAACGCGTCGCCGCGCGCAGCGGACCACGCCGCCCGTTGGTTGACGAGCTTCGCGGGCGCCTCGAGCGGCGCGTGGGTCTCGAGCTTCGTACAGCGTGCTTCGATCCGCGCCCAACCGACGAGCCGATCGCACGCGGCGATGCCGGTCGTCTCGCGGGTCAGCGTCGCGCGCACGGTGCAGGCGGAGTCGTAATCGATCGCGAGCTCGACGCCGTTCGGCTTCTGCTGCGTCACGTGGACCGCGATGTCGCCGTCTTGGGCCGACATCCCGGCATCGCCTTCGACCAACGATAACGCGCGCAGCGCGCCGCCCGCCGGCGCGAGATCGAGCGCGAGCGCGCCATCGATCGCATCGATCGCGAGCGTCGCTTTGCCGTGCCCGGCCGCGGCGCACCTGCCCCAGGTCAGCTTGCCCTCCCAATCGCCGACCCAATCGCCCCACGATGGTGGTCCGGCCGACGCGCTACTTCCGACGAGTAGCACGAGCCCCGCGAGCGCGAACCGCATCACCGCAGTGTGCCACGCTCGGGCGACGTCGCCTACTCGTCAGCTTCGATCGGGGTGCGCTTCTTACCGCGCGACGTCACGAGGAACACCCCGGTGCCGAGCGCGAGCACGCCTGCGATCTCGGCGCTGAGCTGTGGATCGTTGGAAACGCCGAAAAACACGGTCCACACCGACAGCGCGATGAACAACAGCGGCGTGATCGGGTAGCCCGGCGTACGAAAAGCCCCGACCTCACCGCGACGGCGGAAGATGAACAACGAGCCCACGGTCAGCGCAGCGAACGCCGCGAGGGTGAAGCCGACGAGCCGGATCAGACTGTCGGGATCGCTGAACACTGCGAACGCGATCGCGAGCACGCACTGGACGAGGATCGCCACCAGCGGCACGCCCCGCTTCGAGTAATACGCGAGTGGCTTGGGCAGCGCGTGATCGGCGGCCATCGTCGCGTAGACGCGTGGACCCGCCATCATCATCGCGCTCACCGCAGACATCAGCGCGATCGCGATCACCGAGCTCAACAAGTCGCCGGCGCGGTCGCCGAACAGCGCCCGCGACGCGATCGCGCCGACCGGCTGGTGCACCGGATCGACCGCCATCGCATCCGGCGTCACGGCGTAGAGGAACACCAGGTTGACCAAGATGTAGAGCACCATCACGCTGCCGGTGCCGAGCAACAGCGCGCGCGGCAGCGTGCGTTGCGGTTGTTCGATCTCGCCGGCGATGTACGCCGCGGCATTCCAACCGGAGTAAGCGAAGCTGACGTACATCAGCGCGGTCGCGTAGTTCGCCGCGCCGGCTCGCGAGCCGAGCTGCGTCAAGCCGTCGCCGCGCGACGCGAAATGGCTCCAGTCGCCAGCGCCGGTCGCGAACCCGGCGACGATGAACACGACGATCACGAGCACCTTGATGATCGTGAAGTAGGTCTGGACGCGACCGCCGACTTTCGTATCGAACGCGTGCAGCGCGGTCATCGCCACGATCAGGCCACACGCGAGCAGCTTCATCACCGCGCCGCCCGCGACCGCAGGCCACAGCACGCCGACGTAGGACGCGAACAACAGCGCCGCCGCCGCGATCGGCGCCGAGAACCCGATGATCAGCGACACCCACCCGCTCATGAACCCGACCGCCGGGTGATAGGCCTCGCGCAGGTACACGTATTCGCCGCCGGCGCGCGGCATGAGCGAACCGAGCTCGGCGTAGGCCGCGGCGCCGCACAGCGCGATGATCCCGCCGACGACCCAGGTCGACATCATCGTCAACGGGTCCTTGAACGAGTACGCCGCTTGAAATCCCGCGCTCGTGAACACGCCGGAGCCGATCATGTTCGCGATGACGATCGCAGCCGCGATCGCCACGCCGAGCTGGCGTTTAGGCGGAGTCACGCCTCGTTACCGCATGTGGCGATCGAGAAACGCGAGGGCATCGCGCCAACAACGGCGCGCAGACGGCTCCCACACGAGGGCGTGAAACGCATGAATCCCGCCCGGGTAATAACGCGCTTCGCATGGGACGTTGAGCGTCGCGAGCGCCTTTTCGAGCCGGCGGGTATCGTCGAGCAGCGGATCGCGGGTGCCGACTGGCGCGAAGAACGGCGGCAGCGGACGCGCGAACGCCGGATCGCCACCGCCAGCGACGAGATCGGCCGCTCGTTCGAGTAGCCGCAACGGATCGGCCAGCTCGGTGCCCTGACCGGGCGCGACGCCATGCAGGTAAGACGCCGACGCGTCCTGGATCATTTCATCGATCAGCTTCGGCAGCCGGCGGCGCTGGCCGAACCGCTCCGGCCGCGAGACCTCGAGCATGCCGCAGAACGGCAGCACTGCGCGCGGCACCATGCCGGTCGCTTGCACCGCCTTGGCCCACGGCTCGGTGCGATCGAGGCTGCTCGCGAGCGCGAGCGACGTGATCAGATTCGCACCGGCAGACTCGCCGGCGACCGCGACGCGATTCGGATCGCCGCCGAGCTCGACCACGCGTTGCGAGAGCCACGTGTACGCGCGGCAAGTGTCCTCGATCGCGGCCGGATACGGATGTTTCGGCGCGAGCCGATAGCTGATGTTGATGACCAGGTAACCAAAGCGCGCGAACACCAGGCCCATCAGCCAGTGCGTGTCCTTCGACAACAAATGAAATGCGCCGCCGTGGACATAGAACACGACCGGCCACGGCCCCGGGCGATGCACCGGGCGATAGATGTCGAGCTTATGAAACTCCGGATCGGGCCCGTATTGGACGTCGGACACGACCTCGACGCCGTGCCGCCGCGGCGACGCCGCTGGATGCAATCGGCCGGTCGCGGCGAGCGACTCGAAGAACGCCGATGCGGCGAAGCTGCGCGCTCGTCGCCACAGCGTGTCGCGATAGGGCTTCGGCGCCGGCGGACGAACCGCGGCTTCGGGCTCGATGGAACGGGATAGCGATCGCTTTTCCGCGCGGCTCAAGGGCTTGCGAGCAATGTTACCTTGACCGTGCGGCGGCGTCCTTGATTCTCGACCAGGACGTCGACGGTATCGCCAACCTTATGGACGTCGAGTGCTTTGTAGAGGTCGGCGAGGCGGTGGATCTCGCCCCCGTCGAGCGCGACGATGATATCGCCGAGCTGCATGCCGCCGCCGCCCGCTGCAGTGACACCGGTGAGCCCGGCCTTGTCGGCGCCTCCGCCGGGGATGACCGAACGGATGATCACGCCGTCGATGTGATACTGGAGCGCGATGTGATCCTGCAGGGTCTCGACGCCGAGCACCGGGCGCGTGATCTTGCCCGACGTGATCAGCTGCGGAACGATCGAGTTGATCGTGTCGACTGGCACCGCGAACCCGATACCGGCGTTCGCGCCCGAGGGCGAATAGATCGCGGTGTTGATGCCGATCAGGCGCCCGGAGCTATCGAGCAGCGGGCCGCCCGAGTTGCCGGGGTTGATCGACGCGTCGGTCTGGATCACACCGGTGATCGGCCGCTGAGTCACGCTCTTGATCTCGCGGCCGAGGCCGGAGATCACGCCGGTAGTCAGCGTCTGATCGAGCCCGAACGGGTTGCCGATCGCGAGCACCTTCTGGCCGACCTTCAGGTTCCCCGATTGACCGATCGGAAGCGGCAACAGCTTCGCGGCAGGCGCGTCGATGTGGAGCACGGCGAGATCTTTGTTCGGTTCGATGCCGACGATCGTCGCCGGGTACGTGTTGCCGTCGTTGAGCGTCACCGACGCGCGATCCGCCTCTTGCACGACGTGGAAGTTCGTTACGATGTGACCGTCGCTATCCCACACGAAGCCGGAGCCGACGCCCTGCGGGATCTCGGTCTCGTTGAGCGACATGTCGCGCCGGACCGCGAGGTTCGTGACGTGGACGACCGAGCGCGAGAACTTGCCGAACACGTCGATCGTCGCCTGCTCGTCGGCGCCGAGCTTGTCGTCGGGCCGTTGCGCGATCGGCCGCGGCTCGGCGTTGATCACGTGCTGGGTCTGCTTGCGCTGCTGGATCACGGTGAACACGAGCGCGCCGGCGACGAGGAGCAGCAAAACCGCGAGGACCTTCGTCATCAAGCCAGAGTCGTTGCGGAATGGAGGAGAAGGCTCGCGCGTCACGGGGTACAGTGATTGTTACATGGCGGGTTGCCACGTGGAACCGCCGTGGCGATACGCGGCATTCCCGTCATAGCTTCGCGAAGCTCTAGTGGTGCGCGGCTAGGAAGTGCTCGGCCTCGAGCGCGGCCATGCAGCCCGAGCCGGCGGCGGTGATCGCCTGGCGATACTTCTTGTCTTGGACATCGCCGGCGGCGAACACGCCCGGCACCGACGTCTGGGTGGTGCCCGGCGTGGTCACGACATAGCCCTGATCGTCGCACGCGAGCTGCCCGCCGAGGAATGCGGTGTTCGGCACGTGGCCGATCGCGAAGAACAGGCCGGCTGCGGGAATCGTCCGCTCGGTGTTGGTCTTGAGATCCTCGACCTTCACGGTCTCGACCGAGTGGCCGCCCTCGACCACGACGACCCGATGCGACAGCAGCATCTCGATCTTCGGGTTGTCTTTCGCTCGTTGCTGCATGATCGCAGAAGCGCGCAGCTCGTCGCGGCGATGGACGACGTAGACCTTCGACGCGAACTTCGTCAAGAAGCTCGCCTCCTCCATCGCCGAATCGCCGCCGCCGATCACGAACAGCGCGCGATTGCGAAACATCGGCAGCGCGCCGTCGCACACCGCGCACGCCGAAACGCCTTTTTGCCAGAGCTCGCCGTCGCGCGTCCCCGGGACGTCGTCGCGCTTCGCGGTCGCACCGGTCGCGATGATCAGCGCGCGCGCTTCGCCTTCCTGCTCGTCGGTCTTGTAGCGGAACGGCCGGCGCGACAGATCGACCTGCGCGACGGTCTCGGTGAAGATCCGCGTCCCGAACCGCTCGGACTGCGCGCGAAACCGCTCGGTCAGCTCGGGGCCGGTGATCCCTTCGGGGAACCCCGGGAAGTTCTCGACGTCGGTCGTGGTCGTCAGCTGACCACCGGCGGCGATACCACCTGCGAGGAAGCCCTCGAACAGCAGCGGGGTGAGGTTCGCGCGCGCGGCGTAGATCGCGGCGGTGTGGGCCGCCGGGCCACTTCCGATG